>DATDRI010000311.1:0-4218 GCA_035291825.1 Vicinamibacteria bacterium
GTGATGTGGTATCCCACAACCCGGCTTACAGGCCTTCTCTGGCGCTTTTCTTTTTACCCTTCCACCGTCACGCTGCTCCCAATGCCCTGCCAAGAGCTGATCGATCTGCCACGACGAATTTCCGCCCGTGAAGCCACAGCTTCGCGTCGTGGGGAAGCCGGAGGTAGATGGCGCGAGCCACGCTCAGCGTCTGGTCGGGATGGCGCTCCCAGCCAGTATGCTCTGCCACGTCGGCAAGTTCCGCCCCAATGGGGGAACGAACGGCAAACCGGCTGCTCCAACGGACGACGTGTTGAGCGGCCGCCAGAAAGGCTCGTTTCTCTCCGTTACACGCGCTGTCTGCAACCACCAAGTTCTCGATGCCGTCGTCTGGGTACCTCGCCCACGGAATGAAGTGGTCCAGCTCCGCCCGGTCCGGTTCTCCAATCCTTCTCTCACAGTAGAAACAGCGCCCGTCCTGGAGTTTCCACAACGGCACGCGGAGCTTGGCCGTCGCAATGCGCTCTGCCCCGAACAGGAACTCCTCGAGGCGATCCTCCTCATGGCCGTTGAGCCGAGCCACAAGAGCCGCCCACTTTCGCTGAATGAGCGGACGAAGAAGGCCATTTAGCTGCAGCAGATACTCTCCCACTTGCGGCTTGAGCAAGATCCGGTTGTCAAAGGGTCCCGCCTTTTTTTCCTGATAGCGACGGACGTCTCCCTGGCGTACGGCCTGATCCCAAGGAATCTCGCAGATAAAGGGATGCGGGGTGTTTCCCATAATCTGCAGTCGCGGGAGAGGCATTTCGATCAGCTTCCACTCGATAAATCTGACGAGTAACTCGAGTCGATGCGGGGCGGCCATCCGGGCCGCCCAAAGCGGGGCCGAGGGATCCCGCGCGTATCGCTCCCGGAACCGCGAGATCGCCGACAAGATCTCTGCTTGACCCCGCAGGTTCTGCCGGAGAACGGATGCACTCGCGCCGCGCAGGAAAGGTAGGGTGTGCGGCCAGTAGAGGTCGAGAATCTTCTCGGCCAACTGGCGCGTGGTCAAGACTCGTGGCGGCGCACCGGTCTTCGAGGTCTGCTCAAGGCAAAGATCGAGCAAGGCCAGGAGAACGGCATATTTGTAAGTCGCGGTGTATCGCCCTTCCTCCAGCAGCCCGAGAAGCTTCTCTGCAAATGCGATAGCCCCCCGCTCTTCGCTTGGCGAGGTCACAGATCCCCCCAGTAGCGAGCCCGCGCTGGCAGAAGCCACCGGATACCGCCACGTGGGTCCCCGACGTCGCCATCGTACCGAGGTATTACATGGAGGTGCGCATGGCCCACGGTTTGTCCTGCAGCACTCCCCACGTTGATTCCAAGGTTGTATCCCTGAGGCGCATAGTGCGCCTCGATGTGCACTCTAACACTCTCCACCAACTCCCATATCGCGCGCCGCTCCTCGGTCGTCAGGGAGAAGAAGTCTGGCTCATGACGGCGAGACACTATAAGGATGTGTCCCGGGTTCAGTGGGAATGCATCCGGAAATGCCGCGGCCAGCAAGGTCTCCGCCACTAGGCTCCCGGCTCTGACTCGTTCGCAGAACACACAGTCTGGCTGCCGCACGGTTTTCTCTCAGCTCCCGGCGCCCACAACCTTCGGTCCAACTCGACCGGGGAGTCCCACCCCCAATAAGCCGAACCGCGCCCGAGCTGTGGCGCCTACTCACCGCAACGACGACGGAGGCCGATCGAGGGAAAGCCCGACCTACAGACCCTTGCTGCTGTCCCTTCCCGACTCCGGGTTATCGTCATCGCGCCGTCCCGACCGCCCGCGCGCCTGCTCTATCGGGTAGTTTCTCGCATTGATGGCGATCTTCTCCTTCATCACCTCTATCAGATCGATCCCTATCCGGTCGCAGAAGAGCAGCAAGCTAATTCCCACGTCTGCCGCCTCTGCAGCTATGCGCCCACGCTGCGTCTCGCCCGTAGAGAAGCTATCGGCCTCAACATTTCTGACCCACCGGTATTCTGCTAGTAGCTCTCCAACCTCCGAGGCTAAGGCCATCGCCAGATTCTTCGGATCATGGAACTGCTCCCACTCCCGCTCGGTTACAAAAGACCTTAATTCCTGCATCAGAGCTTGGAGTCGGTCCATGTGCTTCCCCTGTCCTTGGCTATTTGAGAAAGATCGTGTCTCCGTGCCACTCCAGGAATTCCCTTTGGGGTTTATCCTCAGCACCGGGCGGGAGCCAAAGTTTGCCCCCCTGGAACTGGCGGTAGTATTCGCCGTTGTCAAAGTCGTCCTTAAGTCTACGGCTCACTCGAAACTTGTAGTCCGGCGTAACGGTTACGTATCCGCGGTCGAAGAGCGCATGCACGTCCGTTCGAAGCAGGACACCATTGTCTATCCGATGAAGGCCACCCTGAGACACAGGCTTGATGTGTGCAGCTTCGAGAACAGGGAGTGCTTTCTCTCGAGTGACGGCGCACTGACGTTGATAGATGTCGGTCACCCATACGCGAAAAGTCCCCTGCCCGAGTCGCTGTCGCACGGGTGAAGGTTCCCCATACATCGGCCCCTCAAGCTCACGACGCCCTCGTTCGACCACTTCACGACGGAGCCTCAAGCGTACCGCCTCCCAAAGTGCCTTCCCCTTCGGCAAATTCAGGTCGTAGCTTTTCCCCTGGACAATGTTCGGATGAAAATCGTCGGGGGTTGGAATTCCCTCTCCCTCTTCAAAGAAAAATGGATCCTGGAGGAGGATGCAGCCGATCGTATAGTCCCTGCGGGGGTCGGGGGGCTTAGGGCGATACTTTTCGACCCGCCGCCGCATCTCTTCAAGTGACGCAGCGCCGTTCTTCTCCCCAAACGTTTCCCAAGCGAGGCTGGACGGCAAGAGTGACGCGTGGGTGAAGAAGCCTCCGCCCGCGATGAAATTTTCAGGAGCGTGGAGTTTGAACAGGAAGGGATGCCCAACCCCAATCGTTTTGAACAAGCGATTCCCGCCTGGCTGCCAGAAGTTGACCTCTTCGAGATGTGGGCGTTGGCGAAGGAAACGATGCCAGTCGTTGTCCGTAACGGCGACCCAGGCCTTCATGTTCAACTAACCTGCGATCTTACGGGCCTTGTCGGGTAGGAGGGCCCGGATCTTGGCGAAGGCGGCGTGGACGGAGGGGGCCAGGACGCTGCCGCTCGTCGGGGCCAGGAGGTCCCGGCTCATCAGGAGCGCCACCACCTCGCTCAGGGTGAAGGGGGCCGGGAGCTTGGCGCGGAATCCGTCCACGAGGCGGTAGCGGACGCGCCGGCCGTCCTTGTCGTCGTAGAGGGGGAAGCTGGCCTTCTGGAGGACGGCGAGGTCGCGCCAGACGGTGCGCACGGTGCAGCCGAGCTCGCGCGCCGCCTCGTCCACGGTGAACCCGTTGGGGTGGTCCAGGAAGCGGATCAGCCGCCACTGCCGCGAGAGCTGGTCACCGCGCGCCATCGCCCCTCCCGGGGTGTCCACAAAAGATAACACATTCTCAGTAGATGGGAGAGTGTCACGGAAGTGTGACAGGGGGGGTCAGAGCCAGCGGCCTAAACTTGAGATCGCAGACTGCGATTTCAAGGTAGCGGTCCACTGAAGGCGCGTATTGACATTGTGCATCGGTTCAGTGGACACTAATTAGCGGGTACCCTGATGCCATGGATTCGGGGCTTTGTCTGGGACGAGGAGAACGTAGCCCATGTCAGCCGGCACCAGGTCTCCCCCGAGGAAGTGGAAGAGGCTCTCGCCGGTGATCCGGTGGTTCTTCGAGGGCCAGACAGCCGCTTCCTGGCTTATGGAAGGACAGAGAGCGGGCGTCATCTCTTTACGGTCTACGTGTCGCGACCGGGAGGGCGGATCCGGGTTCTCACAGCGCGCGCGATGACGGAGAAGGAAAAAAGCTCCTACCGGAAGAGACGAAAGGGCAGAAAATGAAGCGACAATCCAAAATCCCCAAGTTCAGGGATGACCGCGAAGCAGCAGAGTTCTGGGCAACCCACGACTCCGCTCCCTACCAGCGAGAACTTCGAGAGGTGGCCGTGAAGGCCTCTCCGGAGCTCCGCCGGCGCATCGCGGCCAGGGCGGAGATCAAGAAGCCCGTTACCCTGCGCCTGGAGCCCTACCAGATCGCGGCCGCCAAGCGGGTGGCGCGGGAAAAGAGTGTCCCATACCAGACCCTGCTCCGGATGTGGATCGCCGAGGGGTTGGCGAAGGAGCGTACGGGGTAAGAG
>DATDRI010000312.1:0-2248 GCA_035291825.1 Vicinamibacteria bacterium
GTCATCTCGCTGGATATGAGCCTCGCCATCGACGCCTACATCTATTCGGCTCAGGCGAAGCTGGCGGAGAGAGCCTCGGCGCTGGAAGCTGCCCATGCCGAGCTCAGGCAGGTCGGCGAAGCCAAACAGCGTCTCACCGACATGATCGTCCACGACCTTCGCAACCCTCTTTCTGGAATCGTCGCTTTCCTCCAGATTCTGGGAGAGCGGGAACAAGGCCTGACGGATCACGAAACGGCCGGTTTGAGAGCGGCTTTGTCTCGTTGCGAGGACCTATCGCACCTGATCATGAACGTGCTTCAACTGAGCCAGGCGGAAAAGGGCGAGCTGCCGTTGCAGGTCGAACGGGTCGATCTGGCGGAGCTGGCCGACCGTTCGGTGTCCGCCTTCCGGCAGGTGGCGGAGCGCGGCGGAAGGCACCTTTCGTTCCAGAGCGAGGGGCGTTCGCTCCAGACGCGAACCGACGAGGGCTTGCTGCGTCGAGTTCTCTACAATTTGATTCGGAACGCCCTCCAACACACCCCGCAAGGGACGCGCGTGGAGGTGAGCGTGCGGGCGGGCCCACCCTTCCACATCTCTGTTTCGGATGACGGCCCGGGAATACCGTTTGAGCTGCAGGACCGGCTCCATGAGCCGGGAGTGCTGCGGAGGGCCGGGCTTTCGGGAGACTCCAGCTTGGGGTTGGCGTTTTGCAAAATGGCTGCGGATGCCTTGCGCTTGAGATTCCGAGTGGAGAGTAAGCCAGGGCACGGCACCCGTTTCGTACTGGAGGATGGTGGAAGATCGAACACATCGTCTAGGCGTTCAGCGACGACTCCGAGTGCTCGGGATCTTTCGCCCCTCGACTAGGGATACACCCAGTTATCCCGATGCGGACGCCAGCAGTATTATCCCGATGCGACGCCAGCAGTAATGTTCTATTGATTCATCTTCTTCGATCGGCTGGGGCTCATGAATGGTTCGGAGCGGAAGCTGAACTCTCTCTGGTCTATCCTTCTTGCCGGCGGCGAGGGCGAGCGCACCCGCCCTTTCATCCAGCGTTGGCTCGGACAGCACAAGCCCAAGCAGTACTGCACCTTCGTCGGCACCCGCTCCCTGTTTCAGCATACGGTCGACCGCGCGGATAGACTGGCCCACCCGAAGCGAAGGGTCCTGGTGGCGGCCGAATCGCACCGGGAGGACGTTCGGTCACAAATGGCGGGCCGAGCGCTGGGGCGGGTTATCTTTCAGCCCGAGAATCGCGGCACCGCCGCCGGCGTTTTCTTGCCGCTCACCTACGTCCTCGCAGAAGACCCCGAGGCGACCGTCGTGGTTTATCCCTCGGATCACTTCGTCCATCCAGAGGCCGTGTTCCTGGGGGCAGTGGCGGAGGCGGCATCGGCCCTCGAACCCTCACCCTACGCCGCCATCCTGCTGGGCGTCGCTCCCGACAGCCCGGAGCCGGATTACGGCTGGATTTTGCCCGGGCCTTGCGTGGGCACCGTGGGAGGGCACGGGATCCGAAGCGTGACACGCTTTCTCGAGAAACCAGCGAACGGGACGGCGAAGGAATCCATGGCGCGAGGGGGTCTCTGGAACACCCTGGTGATGGTGGCCAAGGCGAAGTCTCTATGGAATCTTGGCAGGCACTGCGTTCCGGGAGTCATGGCGCTCTTTCAATCGCTGGCCACGGCGCTGGGCACCTCCCAGGAGCTCGAGGTGCTAGACGCCATCTATCGGATCATGCCGGTCCGCGATTTCTCGCGGCATCTCCTCCAACGAGTTCCCGAGATGCTGGCGGTCATGGAGTTGAGGGGAGTGCTTTGGAGTGATTGGGGAAGGCCAGAGCGGATCGACCACACTCTCCGCCAAATCGGCAAGGAGCCGGCCTTCCCGGTGGAATATGTCCTCGCCAGCTAACTGGCGCGGTGGATCCAGCATGAAAAGACAAGATTCTCAGAAGAAGAGGACGCGAACGTCACGGAGTAAGGCGAAGGGCGCGGGCTCAGCCGAAAACACACACCCGTTAAGGGAGGAGAATCCATCATGGCACTCATTAGATGGGAACCATTCAATCGGGAGTTGTCAGAGTTTAACCGTTTCTTGGAAGGCGCGATGCGAACTTGGCGCGAGCCGGGAGAGCTCGGCGCCTGGGCACCCCGCATCGATGTCTATGAGAAAGGTGACAACATCATCATCGATGCCGAGATTCCTGGACTGAAGAAAGAGGATATCGAAGTCACCGTGGAAAATCAGATGCTCACTCTCC
>DATDRI010000313.1:0-7261 GCA_035291825.1 Vicinamibacteria bacterium
CTCAGGAGCTTCATGCCCGCGGAGTTCGACTTGGATCGTCTCTCCGCGCCCCTCGACCTTGCCGCTCTCCCCCTCGGGCAGCACGTCGTGGAGCTCCGACGGGAGTGCCATGAGCCGGTGCGGTTTTCCTTCAACGCGGAAGAGCCGAAAGACTATACGGTACGCATCGTGAAGCTCGAGGAGTCCATTGGTCAACTTCGGCTCACCAGCAATCCAGCCGGGGCTCGTGTTTTCCTCGATGGAGAGTACAAAGGCAACACGCCCCTGGATCTCAGCAGAGTCTGTTCGGGCACGCATCACGTCGAGGTGAAGCATGCCACCGGGAAGTACGTCGAGGACCTGGTGGTGGGAAAGGACGAGGATCTTTCGCTCGATTGCCCGATACGGCCCAGCCTGGCGTTTCTGGGTCTGGTGGCGGAAGACGGCGTGTCGGAGAGGGATTTGGTGGACATGCGCGACCGGCTAGCGACCGGCCTGCAAGAGCTCACGGCGATGAACCTTATCTCGGTGCCCGAGGAGGAAGCGCGACGACTGTTGAGACCCTCGGGATTGGAGGCGCTGGTGGATCAAGCGTTGTTGCCGCAGCAGGTGGCCATCTCCGCCGATCGTGTTCGGGATCTTTCGGAGAAAGTGGGCGAGGCACTGGAGGTGGAGGCCTTCCTAGTGGGTTACGTACCGGCCCAACGCCTCACCAAGGATGTCGTTTTCAACCTGCTGGCTACCGGCTCCAGTGCTCCGGACAGTTTCACTATCAACTACCTCGACCGAAATGCCCTTCCCGGCTTCATCGATGAGCTTTCCCGGGCGACGCCGCTCTCTGGAAGCTGGATCGGACTGCGCACCGTGGATACGCTCGTCAACCCGGGGCCCATCGTTCTGCAGCTCGGCGTCGCGGGGCCGGCCGCTCAGGCGGGAATCCGGAAGGGGGATGTGGTGGTGGCCGCCGAGGGGGCACCGGTGAGGGATTCGCTGGAACTGATCGAGAAGGTTCGGGAAAAGGCGCCGGGGGACACTCTTACTTTGGAGATCAACCGAGGGGGGGCCAGCAGCGAGGTGCCGATCACGGTGGGGACAACCCCCCTGGAGATTCCCTTGAACCAGGAGGGGTTTCTCTATAACAAGGCGATCATCGACTTCCGGCACCTGATCGTCACCGAACCGTCGGCGGAGTCGATGGCCCGGCTCAATCTCGCGCTCTGTCACATGCAGCTCGGGGACTTCGAGACGGCGCTCAAGGAGCATTTTCCGAGGATCACGATGCGTGAGAGCCGCGGCATCTCTCAGGGGACCGTCTATTACTACACCGGCGTCAGTTATCAGAAGCTGGAAGAGCTCGCCGAGGCGGTACGCATGTTCCAGGAGGCCTTGAACTATCCGGAAGCGACCCTGAACTCGAACGATGGTCCTCCGGTCGTGCCGCTGGCGGAGCGGAAGTTGCGTGAGCTAGGGCAGTGACTCCGCGGCGCGTCCGTCCTCCCGCGGAACGTTGACTATCCCGACCAGGGTAAGACCAGGGTAAGAGAAGAGGAGACCGACCCGTGGCGAGACGGCTGGTCATCACCAACGGGGATTGGACCACCCGGCACGAGATCGGCGAAGCGACTATTGTCATTGGCCGCGATCCTAACTGCGACTTGTTCTTCGTGAATCAGAAGCTTTCTCGACGGCACGCGCGAGTGGAGCCGGGGCCAGACGGCGTGAAGCTCGTCGACCTCGGCAGCCGCAACGGCATCTGGGTTAACGAAAAGAAGATCGAGGAACGCTGGCTCGCGCCGGGCGACTCCATCCGTCTGGGAGGACTCCGGATTGTTTACGAGGAAGACGAAGCGGAGCGAACCCCAGCGGTGGGCCCAATGGACTCAACCGTGATGCTGCCGGGTGGGCCCGTGACTGAGACGTTTTGGAAGGAGACTCCGTTGGCGGACTCGGAAGACGCGGAAGCCACCGTTCTCCTACCCGCTCCGCCGGCGAACGTCGACCGAACGGTCGTACTGGCCGCCGTAACCCCAGGCGAAAGCGCCACCAGAACGGTGATCCTTGGTGGAGAGAGTGACGCCACCTCGAAAAACCTGGAAGGTGAGTTCACACGTGCTCTACTTGCAGGTGACGCGACCGAGAGTCCTGGGAGGGGCGAGCCTCTTGTGGTGCTCGAGCCAGAGACCTTGGGTACTCGAGTCAAAGACTCCGCGGTGCGACTAGGCGAGTGGGGAAGGAGGGCACTCGCCCGAACCGGCGGTCGACTGGCCCGTTCCCCATGGCAGACCAAGTTCGTTGTCATCCTATCGGGATTGGGTTTTCTGCTGGGAGTTTTTCTGGCGTGGCTCGCCAGCTTCGGCTCGACTGTTTCGCTGGCGTTCATCGGCATGGCGCTGGCGGTGATGTGGGCTCAGGGAGCTCATCTCTTGGCGAGAAAACTGGTGGTGAAGCCGGTCGCCAGTCTTCGCCGAGACGTCGAGGCGGTCAGAAACGGGGAAAAACGGCTCGTCCCTGCCCGACGCGAGTATCGGGAGTTGGAACAGCTCGCCGAAAGCATCAACCGACTGACGGGCGACGATCCGTCCTCCGAATCCACCACTCTTCCCGGGGACTCAACAAGAGGTTTGTGAGTGACGGCGCTGCCCGAACGCATCCGAAAGGATCTCATCCAAGCCATGAAAGCGAAGGAACGACTGCGCGTGGGGACCCTGAGGATGATGACGGCGGCGCTCAAGAACAAGGAGATCGAGAAAAGAGCGCCTCTTTCCGACGAGGAAGCGGTTCAGGTCCTCAAAACCCAGCTCAAGCAGCGGGCGGAATCCATCGAGCAATTCGAGCGGGGCGGCCGCACCGACTTGGTGGAGAAGGAGCGTCAAGAGAAGATCTGGATCGAATCCTACCTACCCGAGCCCCTTTCGGCAGAGGACATGGAGAAGGTGGTTGCCGATGTTATCCGAGAAGTGGGAGCGGTGGGGGCAAAGGATATGGGAGTCGTCATGAGGGAATCGATGCGCCGTCTTCAGGCAACTGGAAAAATGGTAGACGGCAAGGCGGTAAACTCCCTGGTGCGTAGGAAGCTCCAATCACTCCCCGAAAACGCATCGAAGGAGCCAGAATAGAACCTATCGGTTACATCTCGGCGCCGGCATTGCCCTTCACGAAACGCCCGTTTTACGACTCCCGTGGTCCAGTCCATGGTTAAGCCACCGGCACTTCAACCTTCGTCATTGGTGGGAGTGGTGGCTCCCTCCAGTCCGGTGCGGCGCGAGTTCATGGAGAAGGGACTCGCCGAGCTGGCCGAGCTCGGTTTTCGCACACGCACCGGACGCTCGATCTACTCCCGCTCGCGCTACACCGCCGGTGATGCGGAGCAACGGGCGGCCGATCTCATGGAGCTGTGGGAGGATCCAGCGGTCGCCGCGATCTTTTGTGCGCGGGGTGGGTACGGCTCTCTCGAGCTACTCGAACGGCTGGAGGTCAGTCGGCTGCGCGCTCGGCCGATGATCTTTCTCGGTTCCAGCGATCCCACCGCATTGCTGTGCTTGCTGGCTGCGCAGGTGGGAATGGTCTCCTTTCATGGTCCGATGGTGGCCCAGCAGATGGCCCGCGGTAAATCGGCCTACGATTCGCGGAATCTACTCGAGCTTCTCGGCAACCCTCATCCGGCCGGTAAGCTCTCGGCTCCGCAGGCGCGCTTGCTGCATCCTGGCGCCGGTGAAGGGATCCTTCTGGGAGGATGTTTGTCGCTGCTAGTGGCCCTGGTGGGTACTCGCTATCTACCCAGCTTCGACCAAGCCATCGTCTTCCTGGAGGATACGTCGGTGAAACCCTATCAGGTCGACCGTATGCTACTCCACCTGCGCTTGGCTGGGTGCCTGGATGGGGTACGAGGCCTGGTTTTTGGCGAAATGCCGGGTTGCCAGCAAGATCCGTCGCAGGATTACCAGCTCGACGACGTACTAAGGGACGCGACCGCCGCCCTGGGCGTACCGGTGCTTTCCGGGTTCCCCTCCGGACATTGTCTCTCCCCGGCGCAGACCCTTCCATTTGGCGTTCGCGCACGGCTCGATGGCGACGGGCTCAGCCTTTTGGAGGGAGCCGTCGTTTGATCCCCCTTTTGCCGGCGCCCAGCCAGGGGCGGATCCATCTTCTGGGGATATGCGGGACGGCGATGGCATCGCTGGCCGGGATGCTCCACGAGAAGGGCTACCGTGTCTCCGGCTCCGATCAGGACGTCTACCCCCCGATGTCCGAGATGCTGGACCGTCTGGGTATTACGGTCCACTCCCCCTACCGACCGGAGAATCTTGCTCCCGACCTCGATCTGGTGGTGGTGGGAAACGCCATCTCCAGGGGCAATCCGGAGTTAGAAGAAGTTCTGGACCGCGGCCTCCCCTTTGCCTCCATGCCCGAGGTGACCAAGGAGCTCTTCCTGCGCAGCCGGCGCTCGGTGGTGGTTGCGGGCACCCATGGCAAAACGACCACCACTTCACTGATGTCTTGGGTCCTTCAAAGGTCGAAGAGAGATCCCAGTTTTCTGGTGGGCGGCATCCCGCTCAATTTTGGCAAGAGCTACCGGCTGGGAGAGGGAGAGTGTTTCGTGATCGAAGGAGACGAGTACGACACCGCCTACTTCGATAAGGGACCCAAGTTCCTTCACTACCTTCCGCAGCTCGTGGTTCTGGGGAATGTCGAGTACGACCACGCCGACATCTACCCCGACCTCGATTCGGTGGCGGTGGCCTTCAGACGTCTGGTGAATCTGATCCCTCGTCGAGGCTCGCTCTTGGTGGGGGCGGGAAGCCCTCTGGCCATGGATATAGCGAAAGGTGCGTTCTGCCGGGTAGAGAGTTTCGCGCTCGAGGCCCCCGCCACCTGGCAGGCACGCGCGGTTCGGGTCGATGGAAACGGTAGTCGCTTCGAGGTGTGGAAAGACGGGAATCGATATGGCGAGATGGCCGGTCCCTTCTGGGGTGGAGCCGCCCTGACCAATGCTTTGGCGGTGGTGGCGACCGCCCAACATCTGGGCCTGGGCGCGGAAGAAATAGCCCCCGGCCTGAGCTCCTTCCGGGGAGTCGCCCGCCGGCTGGAAGTTCGAGGGGAGGAAGGGGGCGTCATGGTGGTGGACGACTTCGCCCACCATCCAACCGCCATCCGTCAAACGGTCGAGTCCGCCCGCCTGCGCTGGCCGCAACGGAGACTCTGGGCGATCTTCGAGCCGCGCTCCTACACCGCACGGAGTCAGGTCTTCCAGCGGGCGTTCGCAGAGGCGTTGGGCGCCGCGGACGCCGTGATCTTGGCGGGGGTTTACTCCAGTAGTCGGCTGCCAGCGGAAAAGGAGCTATCGGAGGAGCGGGTGGTTGAAGACCTGCGAAGACTGGGTGTGGAGGCTTGGTTCATCCCGGAAGTGAAGGAAATTGTCAGCTTCTTAACGGAGCGCCTCCGTGCCGACGACGTCGTTCTGGGGATGTCGAACGGCGCCTTCGGAGGCTTCCACGAAATGCTTCTGCAAAGGCTAAGCGGCAAAGTCTAAGGCCGGCCACCACGAGCGACTTCGGCGGTGGGCCGGTGGGCATCCTGGACGGATTCGGTCTCCAGGGGGAGCAGGAACCTGACCGTGGTTCCCACACCCCGCTCGCTGCTCACCGCGGTCTCTCCGCCGTGCTCCTCCACGATCTTCTGGACGATGCACATCCCCAGTCCGACTCCTTGAGTCTTCCCGTAGGAGAAGAAGGGCTCGAAAATGCGGTGGCGAACTTCCGCGGGGATGCCGGCGCCGCTATCTTCGAACTCCAAAACCAGGCGGCCAGACTGCTGCTTCGATCGGATGGTAAAGGCGCCGTCTCCATCGATTGCCTGTCGAGCGTTGGCGGCAACGTTCAAGACGGCTCGCGTCATACGGTCGGGGTCCAGACGTACCGGACCCAGATACTCGAGCTCGACGGCGAGGTCGATGGTACTGTCTTTGAACTGAGCCTCCAGCGAAGGCCGAAGATCGCGGAAGAAGTCTTCCAGTGCGATCGTCCGGAGGGCGGGTTTGGAACCGTTCCCCCGGGTTAGCTCCAATAACTCGCCCGTCAAGGTTCCTAGGCGGTCACATTCCTCGATGATGAGCCGCGAATAGACTCTTCGATCTTCATCCGGGAGAGTGAGCGAGGCCAGCATGCCCGCGTAACCGCGCACCGCGGTGAGGGGGCTTCGGAAATCGTGAACCACCGAACCGATCATCCGACCGATCGCGGACAAGCGCTCGAAGTGAATGCGTTCCTGGGTGAGATGGATATTATGAAGTGCGGTGGCGGCCTGCAGGCTCAAGATGGAGAGGAGTCCGCGGTCCGCTTGGGTTAAGGGCCGATTCAGTCCGACCACGATCATTCCCAGCATGTTGTCTTGCACCGCGATGGGAACTGTCTCGGGGTCTGGTCGGTCGTGACCGGGGCGTCCCTCCACATGGTGCGAACTGACCGCTAGTCCTCGGCGTGCGGCAGCGGCCAGTTCGCGTTCGAGCCGAAGGCGGTCCTCGTTCGACAGGTGAGCGGGCTCAGGAGACGCGGGGAGCCACCGAGGTTGGCTATGGATGGTCGGCGCTCCCGCGTAGAAGATGTCGACGGGAACGTCTCCCAGGAGGGAGACGGTGGCAGTTGCGACCTGATGAAGGATGGCGTCGATGTCGAAGCTGGACGCCAGGGCCACGCCGACCCGGTGTAGGGCCTCCAACTGGGCGTTCTTCTTCTCCGCGGTGTCCTGGCGTGCGGAGGGAGGGTTATGTCTCGGCATATTTCTCGCTCGGGAAGACAGCGGAACGCTTATCCGGGCCCTATCAAAGTCGGGTTTTCAAGGAATATACTAAATATTTTACACGATCTGGTTTTCTTCGTACAAGCTCTTCCCGGAAGGGGCTTTCGTGAGAGTTCCCGGCATGATAGAATCCCAGCTTAAGTATCCATAGTGAAGGGGTTTAGCGCCTTACCCCAGGGAGACCCCAGTGTCGGATAGATCGGAGTTTCTGACCGGACAGATGTCCCAATGGATCGAGGACCTGAACCGGTCGGGAAGGGTCGAGCATCTCTTCGAGCTCGAAATGTGGCTCAAGAGCTTCGAGCGATACTTTCGAGTCAGCAACCAACCCCAACTCCGTGACTCGGGGCCCGCCCTGGCCATCCGCAGCTTCTACGAAGAAGTAGCCCTTGTCGCCCACGCCGTTCATCGCGTGACCCAGCTCTGCACTCGCTTGGCCAGTGAGGACCAGGTCAACCAGGAGCGTTTCGACAAGTATGTGGAAAAC
>DATDRI010000314.1:0-5775 GCA_035291825.1 Vicinamibacteria bacterium
AGCCACGGCATCAGCGAAGCGTTCTCCACCGGATCCCAGGCCCAGTAGCCTCCCCAGCCGAGCTCCACGTAGGCCCAGCGGCCGCCCAGGATGACTCCGGTGCCCAGAAAGAACCAGGCGAAGAGGGTCCATCGTCGAGTAGAAGTAATCCATTCCGCTCCGAGCTGCCGGGAAAGGAGAGCCGCCACGCAAAAGGCGAAGGGTATGGCGAAGCTGACGTACCCGGTATAGAGGATGGGTGGGTGGATCACCATGATCGGATGTTGCAGCAGCGGATTGAGTCCGCGGCCATCCGCCGGCGCAAACACCTGATGCGCCCCCGAGGCAGTGACCACGGCGAGCTGCTCGAAGGGGTTGCACACCCAATAATTCATGTAGGTGAAGAAGAGGATGATGACCCCCAAGGTGGCCACCACATAGGGCATGAGCTCGCGATTTTGCTTCCGGTTGATGAGCACCGCGGCGGCGCTGAAGACGATCAGCAGCCAGCTCCAGAAGAGCAACGAGCCGTCGTTGCCCGCCCAGAGAGCGGCGATTCTGTAGAAGGTCGGTAAGTCTCGGTTCGAGTAGTTGGCGACGTACTCGAAGCGGAAATCGCTCCGGAACAGCAGGGTCACCAAGGAAAAGACGGCGGCCGTCGATAGAGCCGCGCAGGCGAGAATCGATCGCTCGGCGCTCACCACCAACCCGGGGCGACCCTTTCGGGCGCCCAGCAGCGAGGCGGCGACCGCGTAGGCGGCCAGCACGAAAATGGCCATCAAGGAGAAGTTTCCGAGGTGGTTCATGAGAAGTTATCCAGGCTAGATCGGTTTAGGCCGTTCGTCCGTCAGCTTTCCGGACCCGCCTCCGAGCTTTCTCCGTAGGCCGCTTCGTATTTCGAGGCGCATTTCGCTTGAACCATGGAGGCCTCGAAGGAGCCGTCTCGGTAATGGCCTTCCGCCAGCGCCTCGGCGCGATCGACCAGTGTGTCCGGCAGGGGACCTTTTCCCACGTAGCGAACCGGAAGAATCTGGTTGTCCTGGCTGATCTGGAACTCCACCGCCCCTTCCCGTCGTACGATGGAGCCGGGAACCACGATTCCGCCCACCCGCAGTCGAACCCCCTCGGCGCGCGAGCCCATGGACTTCAGCTCCGAGACCGTCTGGTAGTAGGCCTTGCCCTCCTCGAAGCCGGAGATCGCCAGCCAGAGCACCGAGCCCAGGATCAACGCCGTTCCCGCGATGAACTTCAGTTTCTTCGTTGGCATGAAATCCGCCCTCCCCTGCGGTTCGTCCGAGGCCAGCCCCCTCCTCGAGATTCCACCCGGATTATATCAGTTGACGAGCGCGGGAGAAAGGAACAGCTCTTTGAGCCAACCCCGATTTGTTCAGCCGGTTAGCGAGCTACTTCCCGCCGGTAAAGAAGCGCCAGAGCATGCGGAGCGGATCGTAGTATCGATCGGCTACCCGTTCCTTGAGGGGAATGATGGCATTGTCGGTGATGTGGATGGACTCCGGGCAGACTTCGGTGCAGCACTTGGTGATGTTGCAATAACCGATGCCTCCCTCCTGCCTCAGGTAGGCGGAGCGGTCGGCCGTATCCAGAGGGTGCATCTCGTAGACGGCGGCCCGCACCAGAAAGGCCGGACCGATGAACTCCTGGTGCTTGTCGTGCGTGCGGAGCACGTGGCAGACGTTCTGGCAGAGAAAACACTCGATGCACTTCCGGAACTCCTGCGCTCTTTCCACCTCGTATTGATACATCCGCCAGGAACCGTCGGGAAAATCCGGTTCGCGCGGTTGAAAAAAAGGAAGGCGCTGGTTGATCTCGTAGCCGCGCGACACGTTGGTCACCAGGTCCTTAATGACCGGGAAGGCGCGCATGGGCGTAATGGTGATGGGATGGTCCTCCGGATAGTCGGACATGCGAGTCATACACATGAGCTTGGGATGGCCGTTGATCTCGGCGCTGCAGCTTCCGCATTTCCCGGCTTTACAGTTCCAGCGACAGGCGAGATCCGGCGCCTGCGTCGCCTGGATCCGGTGAACGACGTCCAGGACCACCATGCCTTGGTCGACTTCCACCAGGAACTCCCGAATCCTCCACTCCTCGCGGGTTCCGCGAAAGATCCCGATCGAGCGTTGGGCCATCCTACGCTCCTTCCTCGATGATCTTCTTGAGATCCGGCGGCAGGTCGGGTTGTCGGCGGCGCACGACCTGCATCTCCGATCCCTCCTTCTTGATGGCGATTTCCATCCGTTCTTGTTTCGGGTCGCTGGCCTGATGATCCAAGCGCGAGTGGGCCCCCCGACTCTCGGTTCGCTCTAGCCCGGAGCGGGCGACCACTTCGGAGACGATGAGCAGCGACTTCAAATCGATGGCGGTGTTCCATCCCGGGTTGTATTCCCGGTTGCCGGTTACTCCGACCTTTGCCGCCCGTTGCTTGAGCTTTTCGAGACCGGCGAGGGCTCTCTTCAGGGTGGCCTCTTCTCGAATGATCCCCGCTTCGTTCTGCATGACTTCCTGGAGGGCGGCCTGCACCTCGAAGGGATTTTCGCCCTTCTCTCGGTCGAAGGGAGCCAGGGCTTCGGCGATGTTTGCTTCGATCTCGGCGTCGGGAACCCTGGGTGCCGCGCCGTTTTTCTTGGCAAAGTCGGCCGCCCCCGCGCCGGCCCGCCGGCCGAAGACCAGGAGATCGCTCAGCGAGTTTCCACCCAGGCGGTTGGCCCCGTGCATCCCGCCCGCCACCTCTCCGGCAGCGAAGAGTCCGGGAACGGTAGACTCCTGAGTCTCCGCATCCACTTTGACGCCGCCCATCACGTAGTGTGTGGTGGGACCGACTTCCATCGCCTCTCGGGTAATGTCCACCCCCGCCAGCTCCTTGAACTGGTGGTACATGCTGGGGAGCTTCTTCTTGATGTACTCCGCGCTCTGCTTGGTCGAGATGTCCAGGAAGGCGCCGCCGTGAGGGCTGCCTCTTCCCGCCTGCACTTCGGCGAGGATCGCCCGCGCCACCACGTCCCGAGTGAGGAGCTCCGGGGGTCGGCGGTTGTTGACCCTGTCTCCGGTGACCCACCGATCGGCCTCGGCTTCGCTCTCCGCGTAGTCGCCCTTGAACATGTCGGGGACGTTATCGAACATGAAACGCTTGCCTTCCGAGTTCCGGAGAACGCCGCCCTCCCCGCGGACCCCTTCCGTCACCAGGATCCCTCGGACGCTGGGCGGCCACACCATGCCCGTCGGATGGAACTGAACGAACTCCATGTCGATGAGCTCCGCTCCCGCCTCATAGGCCAGGGCGTGACCGTCTCCCGTGTATTCCCAGGAGTTGGACGTGATCTTCCAAGCTTTTCCAATTCCGCCGGTGGCGAGCACCACCGCCTTGGAGGAGAAGAAAATGAAGCGACCGTTCTCACGCCAATACGCGAGCGCCCCCGCCGCTCCTCCCCCCACCGTCGGGATCGAGATCACCGTGCACTCCATGAAGACTTCGATGCCGCTGTGGACGCCCTTGTCCTGGAGCACGCGGATCATCTCCAAACCCGTTCGATCGCCGACATGCGCCAGACGCGCGTAGGTGTGGCCGCCAAAGGGACGCTGGTTGATGCGCCCGTCCTCGGTGCGATCGAAAAGCGCCCCCCAGGACTCCAGCTCGATAATGCGATCGGGTGACTCCTGAGCGTGGATCTGTGCCATGCGCCAGTTGTTGTGCATCTTCCCGCCGCGCATGGTGTCCCGGAAGTGGACCCGCCAGTTGTCCTCGGAGCGAACGTTGGCGAGAGCCGCGGCGGCCCCGCCTTCCGCCATGACCGTGTGGGCCTTGCCGAGAAGAGACTTGCAGATGAGACCGACCTTGGCGCCTTGTGCGCTCGCTTCGATGGCGGCCCGCAGTCCCGCACCACCCGCTCCGATGACGATGACGTCGAGCTCTCGACGCTGGATGTCCGTCATCAGAAGAGCCTCGGGTCGCTGATGATCCCCATGGAACAGAGGCGAATATACACGTCGGTGAGAGCGACCCAGATCAGGGAGCACCAGGCCCACATCATATGGTTTCGATTCAGAAAGCTCACCGCCCGCCAGGCTTTGAAACGAGCCTTGCCCAAGGAGGCACAGGAGAAGCAGTCCACGCTTCCGCCCGCCAGATGGCGGAGCGAGTGGCAGCCCAAGGTGTAGCCGGCGAGCAGAACGACGTTCAGGGTCATTACCAGCGTGCCCAGTCCGATTCCGAGCTCGCGCGGGCCGGCAGCCATCTCTCCGCTGGGTCCCACACCGTTCACCGGCCAGAAAATGGCCAGGATGGCGTCATAGCCGAGAATGAATATAAGGATGATGGCAAGGTAAAGGAAGAACCGATGCAGATTCTGAAAGAGAAAGACCCGCGTCTCCCCGCGGTAATCGTGGCGCGGCTCTCCCACCGCGCAGGCCACCGGATCGAGAAAGAACGCCCGGTAGTACGCCTTCCGATAGTAGTAGCAGGTGGTGCGGAAGCCCAAGGGGACACCCAAGATGAGAAAGGCGGGCGAGAGGGGCCACCAGTCGAACTGCAGGAGCGGAGAGTAGAACGGGGAGAGGTAAGGCCCCCACTCGAAATGCTCTCCCACCCAGGCGGCCCAGGTCGAGTAGATTCCAAAAGCTCCCAGAACCGTCGCGGTAACGAGCGGCTGGATCCACCAGGCGTCGCGTCTCACCGTGGCACCGAGCCTGCGTTCAGTCAGATCTTGTGCGGTGACGGAACTCATTTCTGCTCCCGGGAAGCGAGTTGCTGTCGTCTAGAAACTTGCAACGGCTGGCCCGAAGGATTCTACGGTTGCCATGGTGAAGCTGTCAATACGATCCGAGCGCGCCTCACAAGAAGGCGTAGCGTTCATAGAATCGCGTTGCCATCGCCCCGAAAGCCGTCAGGCCTCCCATGACGATGGCCAACAGCAAGGCGGCGGCGGTGAGCGTCCCCATCCGACCTTTCTGCCGCAATCTCGCCGCCAGCACGCCGGTGGTGACCGCCAGCAGCGCCCCCACCCAATAAAGCTCCTTTTGGAAGCGAAGGAGCTCCAGCAAGTAGTAGCGGAGGGAATAAGCGATCGCGCCGGAGAGAGCCCATGCCGACAGAAGCAACCGGAGAGAAGGCAGGGATGTCCGCTTGAGGGAGAAGGCGAGGCCAGCCGCGCCGAGCGCGAGGAGGGGGGCGCCCAAGAACTCCAGAGAGCGTTCCACCGCGGAGTCGATCCGCGAGCCCAGGGGAAGCTCGGTCTCGGTGGGAACGTCCACTCCCGCCGGCAAGATGGCGTTGAAGAGGTTGGAGATCGTCTGAGGGTGGTAGGTCAGAAGCCCCAGGAGGGCGCCGGCCAGACCGGCCACCGCCAGCCGGATCGCTCCGGATCGACTCAATCCTTTCAGAAGGGGCGCGAGGATGAGAAGGCAGGCTACCAAGAGACCTTGATGAATGAATCCGGACGTGTAAACCGCGAGACTCGCCGCGATGAGGGCGGCGGTAGCGAGAACTCGTCGAGTGGGGAAGAGCTGGAGCGAGATTCCAGCCAGATAGGCGATGACGATTAAGTCGAGCAGGTGGCCCAGCAGGGCCGAAAACTCCAAGAGCAGAAGACTGCGCGTGTAGGCGGGAGTGAAGAGGTAGACAAGGCCGGCCGCCACATCGGCATGCGGTGCCGGGCAGAGCCTTCGCGCCAGAAAGCCCAGGGGCAGTAGAGCGAGAGCGCTGACCAGCGCTCCCCCCAGTTTCAGCCAGAGCTCCGGCGCGTGGAAGGCCGAGTTCCCGAGGTGAGCGAGGAGATAGAA
>DATDRI010000315.1:0-2290 GCA_035291825.1 Vicinamibacteria bacterium
CGCCATCGTGGTCTTCGCGGTGATGGCGGTCTTCTACTTCGTCAGCATGTTCGACCCGAACTTCTTCCTCATCGTGGCGAAGCCGGACAACGTCCCCATCACCTTCGTGCTGTTCGGAGTGGCGTTCTTCACCTGGTTCGCGATGCACCAGGGTGTCGAGAACGACAAACGGATCGGCGAGGGGCTGCAGCCGGTGGAAAAGCAGGAGGAAGACAAGGTCTGGGTGTGGCCCGACCTGGTCTACGTGGAGTTTCTCTGCATGATCCTCCTCTCGATCGGGCTCATCGTGTGGTCGATTCTCCTGAAGGCACCGATCGAGCAGCCGGCGAATCCCGCGGACTCCCCGAACCCCTCGAAAGCGCCGTGGTACTTCCTCGGGCTCCAGGAGATGCTCGTCTACTTCGACCCCTGGCTCGCGGGTGTCGTCTTCCCCACACTCATCATCGTGGGCCTGATGGCGATCCCGTTCATCGACACCAACCCCAAGGGGAACGGCTACTACACGTTCAAGGAGCGCCGGGTCGAGATCGGACTCTTCCTTTACGGGTTTCTCGTCCTCTGGGTGCTGCTGGTGGTCTCGGGGACGTTTCTCCGCGGTCCCAACTGGAACTTCTTCGGTCCCTACGAATATTGGGACCAACACCGCGTGGAGCCGCTCCTGAACGTCCATGTATCGGACTTCTTCTGGGTGAAGCTCCTCGGGCGGCCGCTACCCCAAAACCCCATCGTTCGCGAGTTCATCGGCATCATTCTGGTCCTGGTCTACATGGGCGTTCTCCCGGTACTGATGGCCCAACCGAAGGAGAAGCTTCCCCGCTTCCTGGGATGGCTGAGCCTCAACAAGTACTACGTGAAGATGGGCCCTGCCCGATACTACCTGGGGGTCTCGCTCTTTCTGCTCATGCTGAGCCTTCCGATAAAGATGTACTTGAGGTGGATGTTCAACCTGAAGTACATCGTGACGTTCCCGGAGATCTTCTTCAATATTTAGGCTGGAGCGACCGTGGCCAAACCCGAGCCTGGACACGCATATTTCATCCCGCGGCTGAACGTCGTCTTCGGCCTGAGTTCCGTCGCGCTCTTCCTCACGACCCTCTGGATGGTCTGGGCGGACTACTCCCGCGAGTGGAAGGCTTTTCAGCGGCAGTTCTTCCAGTTGGAGCGGGAGACTACCGAGCGGCAGATCGCGGACGCCGACAAACGAGTGAACCAGAGGGAGCTCCAGCGGGTAGAAGCCGAGCTCGAGGCGGCTACCCAGGAGCTCGCGGCGAAGGAGGAGGAGATCCGGCAGCTCCAGAGCGCGGTGGCGGAGCTGAACGCGAAATGGACCCTCGCCGACATCCGAGAGCGCGAGCTCAAGGCGGTCTACGACTCGAAAAAGTTCTACTACGAGGAGGGAGCGCGCGCCCCTCTGGGAAAGCGGGTCTCCGCCGAGGAGATCCAGGCCCTCGAGGCCGACTTCTTCGGTGACCGCGAGGAACGGCTCGCCATCGAGTTCGAGCGCAGCCAAAAACAGCGCCAGATTCGGGAGCTTCGGGCGAAAGTCACGGAGCTGAACGGGAAGAAGGAGGCCCTGACCCAGGAGGCGGCGCTCCTGAGGCGCAAGCTCGATTCCATCGCCGAGAACTTCCCAAATATCTTCCGCAACCTTCCGGTCGTGGACTTCATCGATCCCAACATCGAGGTGCAGCAGGTCCTGGTGCGGAACGTCACCGAGGACCTGAACTTCATCCAGGTTCCGCGGATCGACCGCTGTCAGACTTGCCACCTGGGGATCGACAACCCGGCCTATGCGGAAGCTCCGCAGCCGTTCCGGACCCATCCGAACCTGGAACTCTACGTCGCGCCGGAATCGCTTCATCCCCGCGACGACTTCGGCTGCACTTCCTGCCACGAAGGGCGGGGACGCGCCATCACTTTCGCCGGGGTCAACCACACGCCTCGCACCGAAGAGCAGCGGCACGAGTGGGAGCAGAAGTACGGTTGGAAGGAAGATCACTACTGGGACAAGCCGATGTATCCCAGCGGCTACGCCGAGGCGGGCTGTCTCAGGTGTCATAAAGACCAGGTCCTGCTGCCGGGGGCTTCGAGCTTTAATCAGTCGAGGAGCCTCTACGAGCAGGCCGGATGCTGGGGTTGCCACAATACCACCGGCTTCGAGAATCGCCGGAAGGTCGGCCCGAACCTCCAGCACATCGCGTCCAAGACCACGACCGACTTCGCCCGCAGGTGGGTGAAGGATCCGAAGAGCTTCAAGACCGCGAATTACATGCCGCGGTTCTGGAACCTG
>DATDRI010000316.1:0-16220 GCA_035291825.1 Vicinamibacteria bacterium
CCCCAAAGACGACGTCAATCAGACCAATCTCCGCATCGGCCACTTGGGCGGTCGCCTCGACGACCCGGACTACTTCTCCATGGCGTTGATGGCCGAGATACTGGGTGGAGGCTTCTCGTCTCGCCTCTTCAAGCTCATTCGCTCCGAGGAAGGACTCGCCTACCGCGTACGAGCCTCCTGGAGCGCGGAATGGGATCATCCCGGCTCCTTCCTGGTGGTATGTAACACCAAGTCCGAGACCACTCTGCAGGCGACGACTGCGATCCTCAAGGAGATTCGGCGCATTACCGAGGAGCCGGTGAGCCAAGAGGAGCTGCGACTCGCCAAGGACGGGATCCGGAACTCCTTCGTCTTCAACTTCGACTCCACCGGAGAGATCGTACGGCGGCTGATGACGTACGACTACTATGGCTATCCGCGAGATTTTTTGGAGAAGTACCGGGCCAATATCGAGAAGGTGACGGCGGACGACATTCTGAGAGCCGCCAAGAAGCGCATCCGTCCCGACGCTCTGATTCTCCTGGCGGTCGGTCGCGCTCAGGATTTCGACGGCTCTCTCGATACACTGGGGGAGGTCGACACCATCGATATCAGCATCCCTCCTCCATCGCCAGAAGGACCGGGCAGGTGACTCGACCGCGGTCAGAATCGATTAAGCGAAGATGGCGCTCAGGATGAACCAGAAGGCCACGTAGAAGATCAAGCCGATGCCGCAGACGGCGGCGGCTCGCCCCATGTCCGTGTAGCTAAGCGCCGATCTCACCGCAAACACGGTGGCGACGATCATCCAAACGCTGGCCACAAAAACGAGGAACGGACCCAGCACCGGCACGATTCCCAGGATCCGCGCGATGCCCGGAGCCGCCCCGAAGCCGAGGGGCCGCAGGAATTGTTGGATGTCTTCCTGGGTTTGTTTCTCGGGTAGGATCCTCGTTCCGACCACGAAGATGATCGCGGCCCAGGCCGCCCAGGAAAGTAGCCCGCGAAGGGTCCCGCCCACCATGCCGATTCCACTGAGGCTTCCAATACCCGCCGCCACGGCGGAGAGAACCACCACACCCAAAGACTGGCCCAGCGCGTTCGCATCTGCCTTGACTTCCGCGTAGGTGCGCAGATCGAGCTTTGCCGCGCCAACCACCCGCTCCTGGAAACTGGCCATGAGCTCCCTCCTCTTAAGGGCTTCCCGTTTGAAGCAGCTACTCTTATCACATCGCCCCACGGAACGCAGCACGGCGCAAGGGAGGACAAGACCCGAGGTCTCGGCTGGGAAGCGATTCTCGGCGAGCCGATTATGACGACATGCGGGCCGCCGCCACCGCCGCTTGTCCGAGAGCGATCGCTCCATCGTTGGCCGGAACCTGGGACGGCGCCAGGATCTCCAGACCCTCGTTTCTCAGACCTCGGTGGACCTCGGTCAAGAGGATGCGGTTCTGGAAGCAACCGCCCCCGAGAGCGACGCGAGCCAAGGAGCTGTCTCTCGCGACCGAGGCGGCTGTCGCTACCAGGACATTGGCTAACCGCTTATGGAAACGTGCCGCCACTTCACCTGGTGACAGGCCGTGCGTGAGCTCGCTCACTACCGCTCGCACAATAGAGTCCGCTGGAATCTCCAGGACGCGGCTCTTCGCGGGCTCGACCTCGGGCGGCTCCTCGGCATCGCCCATCGCCGTCTCCGCCACTCCTTCCAACTCCATGGCCGCCTGCCCCTCGTAACTGGCCCGCATCCTCACGCCACAGAGCGCCGCTACGGCGTCGAACAAGCGGCCGCAAGACGAGGTGAGAGGCCATCTCAGACCCGAGTCCTGTGCATCCAGCAGGCGCCGCGCACGATCCTTGTCCAGCGCCGCCAGCAGGGGGATCTGGAGTTCGAAGAGCTCGTGGCCGTAGATTCGATAGAGCCAGGCCAGAGCCATCCGCCATGGCTCCCTCACCGCGGCCTCGCCTCCAAGAAGCGGCACATACGGTATGTGCGCGGCGCGAACGAACCCTCGTAGATCGGCGACCAGGACTTCCCCTCCCCAGACTTGACCGTCGATTCCAAAACCGGTGCCATCGAGCGACAGACCGACCACCGTATCCTCCACGCCATGCTCGGCGAGCACCGCAGCGATGTGGGCGTGGTGATGTTGCACGCCGACTGCGGGGAGGCCCGATTCCTCAAGAGCCCAGCGGGTGGAGAGATAGTCTGGATGGAGGTCATGAACGACGGCCACGGGCTCGATTTCCAATGCACGACGGAGATGTTCCACCGTCGACCTGAAAGAACCGAAGGCCTCCAAATGATCGAGATTTCCAATGTGAGGGGAGAGAAAGGCCTCTCGGCCCCGGGTCAGACAAATGGTGCTCTTGAGCTGGGCTCCCACCGCCAGCAAGGAAGGCACGGCTCGACGAAGCGCAACCGGTCGAGGGGCATAACCTCGGGCCCGTCGCAAAATGCGCACTCCGCCGGCGGCAACACGGACTACCGAATCGTCGGCCCGGCGGTGAATATCCCGATCGTGCGTTAGAACGACGTCCGCGACGTCGCGGAGTCTTTGCCGCGCCTCCCCATCCTGATACGCGATCGGCTCCTCGCTGAGATTGCCGCTGGTGAGCACGATGGCGGAGAGCGATGAATCGAGGAGTAGCGCATGAAGCGGCGTGTAGGGAAGCATCACCCCGAGCGCGGCTTGCCCGGGGGCCACCGAATCCGCGATGGGCCCCCACCGGGCGGCGCGTTTTTTCAAGAGCACGATCGGCTTCTCCGGTCCGGCGAGAAGCCGCGCCTCTTCTTCGCTGAGCTCGCAGAACTCCCCGACTCTGGACAGCGAGCGCGTCATGAGGGCCAAAGGCTTCTCCTCGCGGTGCTTTCTGAGACGGAGGCGCTTGACCGCTTGGTCGTTGGTGGCATCCACCGCCAGGTGGAAACCTCCGATGCCCTTGACTGCCAGGATGTCTCCTGCCGAGATCCGCCACACGCTTTCCACTATCGGATCGCTGCAGTCGATGCGACCTCCTCGCGCATGAGACAGCATCAACCGCGGGCCGCAGGCCGGACAGGCATTGGGCTGAGCGTGAAAGCGCCGATTGAGCGGGTCGTCGTACTCCGATTGACACTCGGAGCACATCTTGAAACGCGCCATGGTGGTCTTGGGGCGGTCGTAGGGTAGCCCTTGGATGATGGTGAACCGTGGCCCGCAGTCGGTACAATTGATGAACGGATAACGGTACCGGCGGTTGCTGGAGTCGAAAAGCTCCGCCAAGCAGGCGTCACAGACTGCGATGTCCGGCGGAATGAGAGCCGTCGGCGTCCCGCCGGCTTGGCTAGGCTCGATGGTGAAGCCTTCTCCCGAGACCAAAGTCACCGGTTCGGATTCGAGCGAAGTAATGCTCGCCAAGGGCGGTCGGCGCTCCGGAATGTCAGCGATGAAGGCTTCCAGATCCTCCGGCGTGCCCGCCACCTCGATCACGACTCCGTCCGGCGAGTTCAAGACCGAACCGCGAAGGCGGTGCTCTCGGGCGAGTCGGTATATGAAGGGTCGAAAACCGACCCCCTGAACGACCCCACGAATCCGGATTCGAAGTCCGGGGATCCCCACCTGCTTCCAGGAAGCCGAGGGGGCGCTCACATACGCCCCAGCCGGTCGTCGATCCACCGGTACCACCCTTCCAGACCTTCGCCGGTACGGCAGGACAGAGACAATACGTCCAGATGTGGCGCTACTTCGCGGGCGTTCGCTATGGCCCGGTCCAATCGAAAGTCCGTCCGGTCGAGCAGGTCCAGCTTATTGATGACCATGAGCTCCGCCCTTTGAAACAAGGCCGGATACTTGAGAGGCTTGTCGTCGCCTTCGGCGACCGAAAGGACGGCCACTTTAGCGGCTTCTCCTAGGTCGTAGGCGGCGGGGCAAATCAGATTCCCAACGTTCTCGATGAGGAGCAACCGTATGTCGTCCAGCTCCGGAGCGTCCAGCAGATCGAGAACGCGCCCCGCATTGAGATGACATTCGTTTCCGGTCGTGATCTGAAGGGCGGGAATCCCCGCCGACCGGATGCGCTTGGCGTCGTTATCGGTGGCTTGGTCGCCGGAAAGCGCCGCTGCTCTCAGGCGGCCACTTGCCCAGGCCGCCGTTCTCTCGACCAGGGACGTTTTGCCCGCCCCGGGACCGCTGATAAGGTTGAGCGCAAAGACTCCTCGCGAGGCGAGACGCTCTCTGACTTCCGCGGCGAGCTCATCGTTTTTCGATAGAACCTTCTCTTGGTATGCGATACGGGCCATCAGTCCACCTCGATACTCCGGATACGAAGCGAGTCGTCCCGACGGAGTCGAGGGAACGCCTCGCCGCAGGTTCTGCAAGAGCGGGGAGGAACCGCCGCCCTTTCCGACCGACCGCAACGCCGGCAGGCGTAGCTGGGGTCTACCGATACCCACTCGAGCCGCGTCTCGGCCAGCTCGGTCTCTGCCGCCATGGCGCGAAATCCGAACTCCAAGGCATCCGGATTCAGTCCCGACAAGGGATCACGCTCGAGCTCGATGGCAAGCAGGCGTCTGGGCTCCACCTCGCGCGCTCTTCCGAGAGCCCACTCGCAAAGAGACGCGGCCACGGTGAGCTCGTGCATCGGTCAGACCCTCCCAAGAGTCGGTCGCGCTTCAACTCCCCACGAGGCGAGCCGCTGTATCACCGCCGCCATCAGCTTGGGCAGAGACTTCGCGACGGAAGAACTGAGGCCCAGACCAAGCTCCATCCTTTCCGGCTCGATCCCGAATAGCACCGTTTCCCTAGGGCCACCGTGGAAACGTGCTGCGGCCAGTAACTCCTGCACGCCTATGTCATGAGGTCCCATGAGACTTCGCTGGGCTCCGCTGAGAGCGCTTTCATCCAGCCACACGACCGTGCCGGGGACCGCGCCGGTCTGGACAGCATCTACCACGAGTAGCTTCTCGACGGCCGTCACTTCCGAAAGAAGCGAAAGGCCGGCGGTTCCACCATCCAGCAGGCGCACCTCGGGTGGGAACCTATATGCTCCTTGGAGCTCCTGGATCACCTGAGGCCCCAAGCCCTCGTCACCAAGGAGGGGGTTCCCCACCCCGAGCACGAGGATCTCGGCTTTCATGCCCGCTCCCCGGTGAGTGATTTCAGATAAGCCACGACTTCCCAAATCTCTTCGTCCGTCAGATGCTCTCCCCAGCTCGGCATGGCGGACCGCGGTCGGGCCAGGGGCTCCGTCTTTCCTCCCTCTTTGATGCGAAAGAACCAGTAGCCGGCCTCGGATCGCACACCACGAAGGTTCCGGAGGTCGGCTGGACGAGGCTCCAAGGTAGCGGACTGAGGTCCGTCCCCGTGACCCCGGGCGCCATGACAGATGGCACAGTGCCTCTGATAGATGCTCCCACCGGCGAGGATGGTTTCGGGCGAAGAAAGAATCTCGCGCGACGGCTCGGGAAACGAGGGCTGCCTGGGCTGACAGCTCGGCAACGGAAGAAGCGCCAAAAGGGTGGCCCAGACCCAGTGCCGGCTCACCCGCCTCCCCCTCTTGCGGAGACCACAAAGGCCTCCTCAGTGCTTTACGCGCTTGGGCACGATCTTGTAGCCGGAGAAGATTCCCCCCATCAACCCACCTCGAGTTTCGTGATCCACTAGCACGGCGCTTGCCAGGTGATGGAGCGCGAACCCCCAGATGAGCCACATGCCCATGTGATGCATGAGCCGCAGCGTGGGAGCGCTTATGACGGCGGTCGGCCACGTCAACCACGCCTGCCAGCCTACCGAGAAAGCCATTCCGTGCAGCGCGAATCCAGCGACCACCATGAACCCGAGCAAGGCATAGACGACCAGGTAGGTCAGCGCCGCGAGACGATTGTGATTGAAGTCGGCATGGGGATAGTGCGATCTGAGGAACGTGTAATACAGTAACATCTCCTTGATCTGCTTCCAGTGTTCTTTTCGATACGGAATGAAATCGGCCCAGCGTACATACTCGTTTCCATAGAAGAAGAGGTAGAGGCGTAACAGAAGCGCGGTGAGGAGAGACCATCCCGCGATGGTATGGATGTAGCGCACCCACCCCATTTGAAAATCGCCTCCCGGGCCAGCGGGCAAATCCCCGGTGCCGATCCAGTACCCGGTCAGAGACAGGACCGCTATGGTGAGAAAGACCGTCCAGTGAACGAGGCGGAGCGAGACGCGAAACACGTACTTCGATTCACCGATCCAGATTTCCTTTCTCGAGTCCCTCATAGGATTCTCACTTGGGCAAGCTCCCGCCCCCGGACGTCCACCAGGTGCGCGGCGCAGGCCATGCAGGGATCGAAGGAGTGCACGGTCCGCAAGAGCTCGAGGGGTTTCTCGGCTTGGGCGATCGGCGTTCCCACCAGAGCCTCTTCGTAGGGACCTCTCTGCCCTTTCGCGTCTCGTGGTCCGCCGTTCCACGTGCTCGGCACGACGGCCTGGTAGCCCGCGATCTTCCCTTTCTCGATCCGCACCCAGTGGCCCAGGGCCCCGCGCGGAGCCTCATGGAAACCCCACCCCTCGGCCTCCTCCGGCCAGCTCGCCGGATCCCACTTCTCGTCGTTGTGGATGGCGAGGTCGCCGCGATCCATGTTCGCCGCCAGCTTGTCCAACCACCCGAGGAGCTGCTCCGCGATCACCAGCGTCTCGATGCCGCGGGCGGCGGTGCGTCCCAATGTCGAGAACAGGGCTTCCGGTCCGACCTTCAGCTTGTCGAGCACGAAGCCCACCAGCTCTCGCACTCTCTGGTGTCCATTCGCATAGGCGACCAACATTCGAGCCAGCGGCCCCACTTCCATGGGCCGGTCATCATAGCGAGGCGCTTTGAGCCAAGAGTACTTGCCGTCGGTGTCCAGGAACTCATAGGGGGGCTGCGGTCCGGTGTAGCGCGGGTTCGTCTCGCCTTGAAAGGGATGGAGCGCCTGGTCGTTTCCGCCTTGGTAGTCGTAGTACGAGTGCGCCACGTACTCCGAGATCTTCTGCATGTCGAGCGGCTGAGGGTCGTCCAGTCTCTTGTCGAAGACGATTCCCCGTGGCAGAAACAGCTGGGCGGGATCCAGCCGTGCGGTGGTCGGGAAATCGCCATAGGACATGTAGTTCCCCACACCGGCCCCCCATTGCGTCCACTCGGGATAGAAGCTTGCCACCGCCAGCAGATCGGGAACGTAGACTTGTTCCACGAACGTTCTCGCTTTCTTGAACAGCGACTGAAGCGTGGCAATGCTATGGGCGTTCACCGCCTGCTGGCTGTTGAGATCCAGCGGAACCGCCATACCCCCCACCAGATAGGTTTGCAGGTGGGGATTCTTGCCGCCGAGAATGGCGTGTCCCTTGATGACGTCTCTCTGCCATTCCAGCGCTTCCAGGTAGTGCGCCACCGCCATCAGGTTGGCTTCGGGTGGCAGCTTGTACGCCGGGTGCCCCCAGTAGGCATTGTCGAAGGGGCCGAGCTGGCCGGCTTCCACGAATGACTTCACTCGATCCAGCACGCCGCGAAAGTACGTGGGGCTGGACAAGGGCCACTCCGAGATCGATTGCGCCAGGCTGGCGGTTTTCGCCGGATCGGCTTCGAGCGCCGAGACGATATCGACCCAGTCGAAGGCGTGCAGGTGATAGAAATGAATGACGTGATCCTGCACCTGTTGCAGGCCGGCGATCAGAGAACGAATGAGCTCGGCGTTTTCCGGCACATCGATGCCGAGCGCGTTCTCCACGGCTCGAACCGAGGTAATGGCGTGGACCGTCGTGCACACGCCGCAGATCCTCTGCGTGAACACCCACGCGTCACGGGGGTCGCGGCCCTTGAGGATGATCTCGATGCCTCGAAACATGGTGGCCGACGACCAGGCGTTGCTGATCTTTCCAGCCTCTACCTCGGCTTCGATCCGGAGGTGGCCTTCGATGCGAGTAATGGGATCGACAACGATTCTTGCCATGGGCTCCTCCCTCTAATCCTTGGTCGTTTCGGAGCCGGAAGGCTCTTTTTCCTTCAGCTCGGCCCGCCGCCGCTGAATGGACTTCAAGATCCCATGAGCGGTGAAGACCGCCGCGGTTCCCGCTACGATGCCCACTCCGACCGTATCGGCATCCACGCCGAAACCGGCCACCTTGGGCAACCTCTCATAAAAGGGCGTCATGGTGTCCCAGAAATAGGGCTCGGCACAGCCGACGCAGGGATGACCCGCTCCGATGGGCCAGTTCATGCCCTCGTTCCACCGTACGGTGGGACAGTTCTGGTATGTGGCGGGTCCCTTGCAGCCTAGTTTGTAGAGACAATAGCCGAGCCGATGTCCCTGATCGCCGAAACGTTCCGCGTACTGCCCGGCGTCGAAGTGCGCGCGTCGCTCGCAGGCGTCGTGGATCCTCTTCCCATAGGCGAAGAGGGGGCGCCCCAAGTTGTCCGTGGCGGGGAATCGTCCGAAGGTCAGGTAGTGCACCAGCAAGGCGGTGATATTGGCGGCGTTGAACGGACAGGCCGATAGATTGATGACGGTGGCGCCCGGAACGGCGGCGCTCACACTCACCGCACCCGTCGGGTTGGGGGCCGCTGCGGGTAAGCCTCCGAAACACGCACAGGTACCAGCCGCCACGGTGGCCAGGGCATTACCACAAACCTCCCGGGCGATGTCGAGGGCGGTGCGGCCACCGATGGTGCAATAGACACCGCCGTCGGCGGTGGGGATCGATCCCTCGACGACCGCGATGTACTCTCCGGGAGACTCGCGAACGGTCTTTTGCAGGACCTCTTCCGCCAAGTGACCCGCCGCTGCCATGATCGTTTCGTGGTAATTCAGCGAAATAGCGTCGAGGATCACCTCATCGACCGAGGGCTTGGCGGCGCGGAGGAAGGATTCCGTGTTCCCTGCGCAGTCCTGGAATTCCAACCAGACCAGCGGGAGCTTCTTCTTCGCCTGAAGCGCCTGGGCGATACGAGGAATGGCGCTGGCTTCGAGACCGAGCATTCCCGCCACCGCCCCCACGAACTGCACAAAGTGGCGGCGGGAGACTCCCTTGGAGCGTAAAGCCCCGTAAAACGTTTCATCCCCGGGAGCGGCGGCCATGACCTCATCGTCATAGACCCATCCCCTGCCCTGGGGGTCGAGGGGTGATGGCATGAGTGCACCTCCATCGAATTCGACGGGGTCGATGTCGGACTCGAAACGGCGAGTCCATCGGCTGGCGCACCCCTTAGGCCGCTGCTTGAGCAAGGCGCGTGCCAGAAGGTGACAAGCCCGCCGTCTCTCTTGCGCATCAACCACTTAAATCCTGAGCGATCTCCGACTCCGCGCCCCGCGGGTGGAAGGAATGGGGCATAGCGCTCAAATCAAGTTACGCGTTGAGTCGGATGCCGCAGTACGTGAGGCATTCGCCTCAACAGCACAGGGCAGCGAAGCGCCTGCCCGGAAACGCCAAGTCCTTGGCATTGAAAGGAAACTGTCTGGCGCCCCTCACCGGAAGGATGCCTTGGCACAAGGATTGAAGGCGTCATCCCAGAGCGCTCACCTCGAGCGTCTGAAGAGTTCCCCTATGTGCCTCGGCGTGCCGGGACGGGTGATTGCGATAGAAGGTCTCCTCGCCACCGTCGACTTCTGGGGCGTCCGCAGGCAGATACGGCTGGACATCGTCGACGAGCCGGTCGTCCCCGGCGACTACATTCTGAACCACGTCGGCTTCGCCATTCGGCGCATCCCCCAAGAGGAGATCACCGAAACCCTGGCCCTCTATGAGCAGCTCTTGAAAGAAGCCGGCGACGACATCATGGCTGCCGATGTCCGCGGTGAGATTCAGGCGGCCGGCTCCGCCGCACCCGGCGAAGGGTAGAGTCGATGCTGCCAGGCCAGCTCGACGAGGCGGTCAAGCAGCTCAAGTTCCGCGATCCCGGCAAGGCTCGGGAGCTGGCCGGAGCCCTCAGCCGCCTCACGCAGCAAATTGGCCGTTCCCCGGTGTCCGTCATGCATGTCTGTGGAAGCCACGAGCAGGCCATCGCCAAGTTCGGACTCAGAAGCACGTTCCCCCGCGACCTGAACGTCATCATGGGCCCGGGCTGTCCGGTCTGCATTACCGACACTCCCGAGATCGACGAAGCGGTCGTGCTGGCCGGCCAAGGTATCCACGTCGCCACCTATGGGGACATGGTCCGCGTGCGAGGCACCGTGAAGTCCTTGGGCGACGTCCAAGCCGAGGGAGCGAAGATCCACGTCGTCTATAGCGTGGTTCAGGCCGTGGAGCTGGCGCGCCAGATGACCGAGGAGCTGGTTTTCTTTGCCAGCGGATTCGAGACCACCGCGGTGGCCACCGCGGCGGTGATCCTGAAGGATCCTCCGAACAACTTTTCGGTGCTCTCGGCCCACAAGTACATCCCTCCGGTCATGGAGATCGTGGCCGAGATGCCCGAGACCAAAGTAGAAGGTTTTCTCGCCGCCGGCCACGCGGCGACCATCACCGGCTGGGAGATCTTCGAGCCCTTCGTAGAGAGACACGGCATTCCCGTGGTGGTGGCGGGCTTCGAGCCCCTCGACATTCTCTCTGGACTGGTGAAGCTCCTGGAAGTGATCCGTGACGGCCAGAAGCGCGTGGTGAACATGTTTCCCCGGTGCGTTACACGCGCCGGCAATCTGATGGCGCAAGAGCAGCTCTGGAAGGTCTTCCGTCCGGTGGGTGGTCGTTGGCGTGGCATCGCCCACGTGCCCAACGGCAACCTGCGGTTGCGGGACGAGTGGTCCCACCTCGACACGCGAAAACGCTTCCGGATCGACGTGTCGACCCTCTGGGACTACGCTCCCCCCGCGCTGGTTCAGGATTGCATCTGCGGGGACATCATGGCCGGCATCTCGTCACCGACCCAATGCAAGCTCTTCGGAGGAGACTGTGTGCCGGAAACACCGGTGGGCGCGTGCATGGTGAGCAGCGAGGGAACGTGCAAGATCTGGTACCAGTATGGAGGCCACCCTGACCTTCGGGGAGTAGCAGCGTGCTGACGCGGGGTCCTGAAAAAGAGGGCTGATTTGGCATGACGAGAGTCGTCATCGAAGAAAGGATCGGGTTGAAGCATGGAGCGGGAGGACGCGCCATGCGAAGTCTCATCCAACAAGTCTTCGCCGTGGGTTTTTCGGCTGCCCCGATAGATGGCATCGGGCTCTCTGCCATGGACGATGGTGCCGCTCTGCCCCTGGGCGACCAATGGCTGGTTATTACGACCGACTCCCACGTGATCCAACCGATCTTCTTTCCCGGCGGGGACATTGGGCGGCTGGCGGTGGCGGGGACGGTCAACGACCTGGCCATGATGGGCGCTACCGAAGTCCTGGCACTCACCAACGCCATCATCATCGAAGAGGGGTTCTCCCGCGCCGATCTGGAGCGGATCCAGCGGTCTATCCAGGAAACCTGCCGCGAAGCGGGGGCGACGGTCGTCACCGGCGACACCAAGGTTATGGGAAAGGGCGAGCTGGACGGCGTGGTACTCAATACCACCGGAGTCGGACTCACCAAGCGGCCCGTGCCCGACAACGGTTTGCGACCGGGCGATCGGATACTGGTCACCGGCACGATGGGAGATCATGGGTTGGCCATCATGGCCAGCCGCCACCGGCTGGAGTTGGACGGCGATCTCCGTTCGGACGTGGCGCCTCTAAACCAATTGATACGCATCGCATTGGAAGCAGGCGGCGAGCACGGCGTGGTAGCGATGAAAGACCCGACCCGCGGTGGGTTGGCCAGCGCTCTTCACGAGATGGCGGAGAAGAGTGGGGTGGGGATCGTGCTGGAGGAGCTCAAGGTACCCACCAGTCCGGTCGTTCGAGCAGCGGGAGAGCTCCTGGGCATAGACCCATTACACATCGCCAACGAAGGTAAAGCCATTCTGGGCGTGCGACCCGACTCGGCGGACCGTGTCCTGGCGGCCCTGCGCGAACACCCGCTCGGACTGAGGGCCGAGATCATAGGGAGCTGTATCCCCGATCATCAGGGCTCGGTCATCCTGGACACCGGTTTCGGCAAGAGGCTTCTTTCCGAGCCGGAGGGGGAGCCGTTACCGAGGATATGTTGAAGAGATCGTCTCCTCTAAGAGTCGCTTTGATGTGCTCCTCGAGAGCACCGGGACTCGATTTCCTGATCGAGCAGGATCCCCATCGCGGGACCCTCTACCAGATCGTTTGTTGCCTCTCCAGTCATCAGGGGAGCGCCGCCGAACAGGAGGCGGGACATGCCGGCATTCCCTTCCTGATCCACTCTATCCACGACTTCTGCCGAAACGAGGGGAGCTCGGTTCGTGATCTCCGGATTCGCCATGAATACGACGCCAGTACCGTCGCGCTCCTGGCTCCGTTTCGTCCCGATGTCATCGTTCTTTCCAGCTACTTGTACATTCTGACCGATCCCATGCTGTCGTTCTTTCCACGGCGGATTCTCAACATCCACCACAGCGATCTGACGTTGAGGAACGGCACCGGCTCGCCTCGCTACACCGGCCTGAGATCGGTGCGAGACGCGGTCTTCGCAGGGGAGACGGAGACTCGCGCCACCGTGCATGTCGCCACCGAGAGTCTGGATGACGGTCCCCTCTTCTTGAGGTCGTGGCCCTTCCCTGTCTCACCCCTAACCCGGGACGCTCTGGCATGTGGCGCGGTGGATGCCTTGAAGGCCTATGCCTACGCCCACCAGGAGTGGATGCTCCGCTGCGCCTGGGGACCGCTCATCGCCAGGTCGGTGGAGCTCCTGGCGACCGGGCGGGCAGACTTGGCCGGGCACGCGGCCTCGATCGACGGCGTCTCGGGGCCCTTCGATCTCGAGCGAAGACAGCTCGATTCGGGACGGCACGATTACCGTCTGCTGGCGCCCGTCAAGACCGACTTCCGGCGGCAGTTACGCCCGGTGAAGGCCATCTCATGAAAGAACACATCCGGATGGAGCGGGACGGCGAGGTCGGCATCATCACCATCGACAGGCGGGAGCGGTTCAACTCTTTCGACGTGCAGACCGCCCAGGATTTCCGCAAGGCCGGCCTGCAGTTTGCGCGGGAGGAGAAAGTACGGGCGGTCGTTATTCGCGGCAGCGGTGGCGCCTTTTGCAGCGGGGCGGACCTCAAGTACATTCGCTCCGGTGGAAACAACACGGAGCTCGGTTATCTCAAGCCGGAAGCCCGTGAGGTCCCGTCAGGCTACGGCGAAATCTTCAAGCAGATCCTGGAGTACCTTCACAGCACCATCTCCGAGATCAAGCGAGCTCCCAAGCCCTTCATCGCGGCGGTGGACGGAGTCGCCGCCGCCGGTGGATTCGGCATCGCCATGGCCTGCGACCTGGTTCTGGCGAGCGAACGGGCGAGCTTCGAATGGGCCTATCCCAAGACCGGTCTTACCGGCGCCGAGAGCTCGACCTTCTTTCTGCCTCGGCTGCTAGGACTGAGGAAAGCCATGGAGCTCGTCTTGCTGAATCCCCGACTCGACGCTCGGCGGGCGCTGGAAATGGGTTTGATCACCGCCGTCTACCCTACCGAGCGGTTCGAGGAGGAAGTGATGGCGGTGGCTCGGCGGCTCGCCAGCGGTCCCACTCGCGCCTATGGGATCGCGAAGGGTCTTATCAACCAGGCGGCGGGTGTCGACCGTCTCGACTATCACCTGGATCAGGAGCTCGAGAACCTGGCGCGCATCGCCGATGGCTCCGACTTCGCCCAGGGATTGGAAGGCTTTCTGACCAAGAAGGCACCCACATTCAGCGGCCACTGATTCGCCATTTAGGATCGATTGTCGACCTCGAACAGCTTGAGGAAGTCCTCCACGAGAGCCGGAGGAACCCTGGCCACCGCCATGTTCTCATCGACGTGCGCCGGTCGCTTCATGCCAACCAGCGCCGTGGTCAGTCCCGGGGTCGAGCGCGCGAACTGCAGGGAGCGCTGGGCGTCGGTGGTGAACCCCTTGAAAAGCATTCCCAGCCAGTCCGGCAATCCTTTGGTCAGTCTCCCCTGACAGATGGAGGCGCTCGACATGACGCTGACCCCGAGCTCCTCCGCCGCCTGGATGGCGGACACGGTTTTTCCGTCGAGCGGCTGGTTCCGCTCCGTCAAAGCCTCCGTCATCGCCAGGCTGTAGGGAAGCTGGACGAAGCGGCAACGGTGCTCTTCGCCCCCCACCTCCTTGGCCAGGGAGATGACCGTCTGCAGCGACAGGTAGTCTCTGGCCTTGGGAGACTGCCGGTACCCACCCCAGGTGGCGGTACCGTAGAACTGGATTCTCCCGTCCGCCGCCGCCCTCTCCAGCACCTCGAACGCCGCCCGCAGCCGGCGGTTGAGCTCCTCTCCAGAAACCTCGGCAAGCTGCATCTCCGGGTTATGGATATAGTAGATGTCAATCGTCTCGATGCCGAGGTTGGATAGACTCCGCTCCAACTGGTTCTTCAAAAACGCGGGGGTGATCACCTGACAGCCGCTCACCACGTCGGACGGGCTCATCACTCCCAGCGAAAAGAAGTGCTTCTCGAGATAGTCCTTCCGATCGTCGGCAGAATCGTTCTCGAAAGGAATGAAGCCGCCCTTGGTGGCGATCACCACCTGCTCCCGCGGTATCCCGCCATCGGCCAGCTCCCGTAATGCTTCCGCAATACTGCGCTCGCTGCGCTGACAGCGATAGTTGATGGCGGTGTCCAGGACGTTACAGCCCGAGCGGACGGCACGCACCACCGCCCGGCAATAGAGGTCGTCGGTGGTCCGGTCGTTGCGACCGAGATAGGTACCGAGCCCGATGGACGAGAGCCAAAGGCCCTGTGCTTGTCGGAAGTGCTCTCGAGCGACGCCCTCGAGCACTCGGGCACCAACGTACCGCTCAGTCGCCTCGGCGGTCGCGCCTGCCATTTTTCCTCCTGTCCGTAGATGGCCGATGATACCGCGGCTGCCCCTTGTCAAACCAATCGGCGCTGGCTCTAGATGACGTTGAGCTCGGGAAGCACGTCGCTCCTGAGGAATCTTTCGATCGCGTAAGGAGTCACATCCACACTGTGGGCGGCGCCCTCGACGATGAGCTCCGATATCGCAAGCCCGACGGCGGGAGCGTGCATCATCCCGTGGCCGCTGAACCCATTGGCGCAGACGAAGTTCTCAAGCTCCGGCAGGAAACCGAGAATCGCGTTGTGATCGGGTGAGGTTTCGTAGAGTCCTGCCCACCCGGTGCGGATCTCCGCCTCGGCAAGCGCCGGGAGGCGGCGGGTCGCGTGCTGGCTCACTTGTGCCAAGAACTCCCAGTCGACCTGCTGATTGAAGCTGGGCGGCTCGTTCCGATCCGACTCTCCCATGAGCATGCCGCCACTCTCTTTGTGCATGTAAACACCGGTGCCCCAGTCGACCAGCATGGGGAAAGTATCCGGAACCCACGACAACGGCGCGGTGACGAAAATCATACGGCGATAGGGACTCACCGGAATCTCCACTCCCACCATCTCCCCCACCCGAGCCGCCCAGGGTCCGGCCGCATTGACCACCAGTCCGACCTCCCACCTCTCGCCGTTCGCGATCACCGCTCGCACCCGCCCGGCGGAGACATCCATGGCGGTGATCTCTACGGAAGGGCAGAAACGGGCTCCTAGCTCCTTGGCCTTTTTCACATAACCTTGCAGGATGGCGTGCGGGTTGGCGATACCGTCCTCGGCACCGAAGGTCGCGCCCACCACATCCTCTATCGCCATCTCCGGAACCAGGTGCCCCGCCTCTTCCGGAGTCAGTACCTCTACCGGCACTCCCATCTCCTTCAGCTTTGCGACATTCTGGCGAAAAAGCTCCATTTGGCGCTCGTCGGTCAGGACGAAGAGATACCCGTTCTGTCGGAAATCGACGGGAACTCCCATCTCTTCTTGAAATCCTTTCAGGGCGGAAATGCTCAGGCGGGACATGGCTACGTTGACCGGAGAGGTGAATTGCAGCCGCACACCCCCTGCACACTTGCCGGTCGAGCCGGACCCCAGGGCCTCCTCCCGCTCGAAGACCACCACATCCTTGACTCCCCGCGCCGCCAGGTGATGGGCGATCGAGGCTCCGATGATGCCTCCCCCCACGATGGCCACCTCGGCGGTTCGCTTCACGGTGGGCCAGCCTAGAGTTAATTCGACACGTCCGCAAATCCTTCGCCGGCGCGACGAGGGTGCGTGGGGTGACATCCGCTCCAGTGGACACTCGAATCGGTGGGGCGCTACACTCGGACCGTCGAAGGAGCAAGAGCTTGCGTGTGGCGATGGCACAGATCAATCCCA
>DATDRI010000317.1:0-2408 GCA_035291825.1 Vicinamibacteria bacterium
ACATCGCCATGACCAGCCCGGGCGGCATAGGTCAAAGCCCGCCAACCATCGGGGTCCGCCGCGTTGACATCCGTTTCGGCCGCGATGAGAACCTCCATTTGATCGGCCCGGTTTGCCTGGGCGGCAACTATGGCGGCGGTCTCGCCGCTGCGATTGGGCTCATCGACGCTCAGTCCCAGGTCCAGGAGCTCCTTCATCCATTGAGGGGTGCCTTCTCGAGCCGCCAGGGTCAGCAGATTCTCGCCTCGCAGATCGCGGGCTCGCAGATCCGCTCCCACCTCCCGAAGCTTACGCGCGCACTCCTCGGAATGGTGCGCCATACTCTGGCTCAAAGCGTCGGCCGCTTGGATCCCCGTCGGGTCGTACCCCTTGTCCAACAGGAGTTCGACGATCTCGCACCGGCCATTTCGAGCCGCCCGTCGCAGGGCGAGCCGTGGTTGGATTCCCGCGTCCACCAGGAGCGCCACGACTTCGGCGTTTCCGGAGTCGACGTTCCGGTTGAACGACTCAGTGTTGGGCTCGATACCTCTCCTCGTGAGCTCCTGGCGAGCCCGGTCAGCCGGTGAAGAGCAGGCGGTCGACGAGAGATAAAGGAGAACGGGAAGGTAGAACAGCCCGGCGTGTTGAAAGACTCTACTGGTCCAGATATCCAAGCGCTTCGAGCTGCTCTCTAAGCTCGTCAGTTATCTCGAGCTCCTGATCGGCTGGCTGAACGAAGTTTTGCGCCAAGTCGTGACCATCCGCCAGCATTTTATCAAACTCTCCACGCAATTCCGCTGCCACCGCCTGGTTCTCTTCCAGCACGTTCTGAAGCTCCCGTGGGTCGGAGCGCCAGTCGTAGAGTGATACGTTCGCTGCCTCCCCCAATACGAGTTTCCAGCCGCCCTTGAGGACCGCCGACCTCTCAACCTGGCTGGAGAATCTAGTCCGGTTAGAATCGATTCGCTGCTCCCCATTGATGATGGGAAGAAGATTGATTCCCTGGAATCGGTAGGGAGCGGCGACGCCTAAGGCAGCGAAGACGGTTGGTATGACGTCCACCAGCTCCACCGGCGCATCGATCCTCGTCCCCCGAGAGCCGGGGATCTTGATGATCAACGGAACTCGAAGGATGCTCCGATCCAAGCGATTGTGTCCGAGCCTCCCGTGCTCGCCAAAGCTTTCGCCGTGATCGGCCAGGAAGGCGATCATGGTGTTTTCGTCGATGCCCAGGTCTTCGAGCTTGGTGAAGAGTCGCCCGAGAAACTCGTCGACGTAAGCGATTTCCCCCATGTACAGTTGACGGAGGTAGGCGAAGTCCGCCTCTTTCAAGCCCTCGTGCTCGGACAGACTGCGGCAGTTGCTCGCGTCGACGGTGCCCTGGTAGGGAGCCGCGAATCGCTGGGCGTAATGTGGCGGGGGGACGTACGGGCAGTGGACCTTGTAGGTGTGCAAGAACAAGAAGAAAGGTTTTTGGTGGTGCTCGTCGAGCCATGCCATGGAATCCTCTTCCAGGATTTCCAAAGCGACGGGCTCGAGCTCTGCCGGCGTCATGGCGTCTCCTTCGCCATCCACCGGCCTGTCGGGGAGCTCGGGCATCGGCCGGCCCTCGCGTTCGGCGGCAAGGCGTTCCGTTCTCAGACGGCGTCTTGCCGCTCGGTCTGCCCGAGCCTCGGTGAGCGTCATGCCAGCATCTCGAACCTCTCGGCGCGTGTTTCTATTGGTCTGCAAGAAGGTGTCGAATCCCCTGCTGAATCCATAGACCGCGTCCAGTTGTCCACCTCCCACAATGGCCCCGGTGAAGATCCCCGCCGCCTGGAGAGCCTCCAGGGGAGACGTGCCCTTCTCCTGCGGCACCTTGTTTTTCTCCGTCATCCCGGTGATCCAGGGATACAAGGAGTACAGCATGGACTTGTGGGAAATGGCCGTCGAGGCACCTTGCGATACGGCCTCGGTAAACAGAGCGGCATCCTCGGCGAAACGCGCGAGATGGGGTGAAGTCGCCAGACTATCGTCATAAGGCGTGAGCAGATCGGGGCGCAGGGAGTCTACCGAGATCAAAATGACGTTTCTGACCACCACCTGCTCTTCGGAATGACAGGCGGCCAGAGTCAGAGCCGTGGCAACCCAAAACGCTCGTCTCGTGTACCCCATTAGGGCGTGGTGTCCTCCGTGCACTTCTCTGTCCGGTCTGTCCGGCGCCCGTAGTCCACTTCGATCGGCGGCGGATCGCCTCACCGAAAACACTCCTCATCATACCGCGATCGAGGTTTTCCTTGATCCCCGGCCCTCCTTGTGCCAATACTGACCCGTTGGTCATTTGAATGACCGGGAGGTCATTTTGGTTTCGAGTCGATCCAAGCTTCTCTCGGAGTTCCGAACTCAGGAAGTGCAAGCGGCCGCTCTTCGTGTCATCTCCCGGAAGGGTC
>DATDRI010000318.1:0-11592 GCA_035291825.1 Vicinamibacteria bacterium
CTCATTCAACGCTCCGACAGCGACAAGAACAAACGCTCCAAAGTGATCCGCTTGTTGGCGTAGCGCACTTCCAGATCGCGGAGGGACTCTTCAACCAAGCGGTAGGCCTCGAGCCAGTCGTCGAGGGGGGCCCGGGAGGCGAGTGCGGCCAACTCATCCGCGTAGTCGAAGTGCATGATCGAGGCCGACCGCCCGCCCGCGATGCAAGAAAGATCTCTCACCAGTCCTGCCAAGAGGCGCACGATCCCGGTCAGCGCGTTGTGCTTGGAGAGCCGGTCGGCCCGGGCTAGGAGCTCGGCCCGACGGGGCGCCTCGGCCAACATCTCCGCTACCTGGAACGCCTCCTGGCGCAGCTCGACCAGCTCCTCGGTCTTGGTGCCCAGCGCTCGCGCCAGGCTGCCGCCGGAGACCGAGGCGGCCAGGCGCGCCTCTTCCGGTGGGAAGCCATGCCAGTTGACCAAGAAATCCGTCACCTCCTCCGGCACTAGAGGAAGGAAGCGAATCTTCTGGCATCGCGATATCAAGGTCGGGAGGATGGCAGCTTCCAGAGATGTGATGAGGATGAGGACGATCCAAGAGGGAGACTCTTCCAGAGTCTTCAGCAACGTGTTGGCAGCGGTAGGATTCATGCGGTCCGCGGCCTCGAGGATATAGACTCGTTTCCGCCCCTCGAAGGGTCGGAACGGGCTTTCGGTAACCACCTGCCGAACGGCCTCGGCCTTGATCTGCCCCCCCGTTCCTTCCGGTGCTATCCGGCGAACGTCGGGGAAGTTGCCGGTGGAGATGCGGCGGCAAGGGGAGCACTCGTCGCAAGAATCGTCGCTCCCCTCGCCGGCGCGCAGGCAATTGAGCGCCTTGGCAAGGTTCATGGCGGCTTCGAGCTTCCCAACACCCTCCGGACCGCTGAAGAGCAGGCTGCTAGGGACCTGACCGCGCGACAACATTTTCTGGAGATGCCCGATGGCAACTCGGTTTCCTACCAGTTGTGAGAAGGACATCGTCTACTATCTTTATTGCTCGTGGGGCCCCACCCCCACGAGCGCCCTCGCTCCTCGCTCGGGCTAAAAGCTTCGGCCAGATTCCCTTGCCATCGTGTTCTCATGAGCAATTCCTCCTGGCCGGCGGGCCTCACGGCCCGATTAGTCCTCGTGGTGCCCACCCCCGCGGCTTCGGGTTTTCGTCGGCGCGTTTCTCAGTGCTCGCTCTCTCTTCGTTCGCTCGCTGTCCTCCGCTCGCAGGCTCGCTGCGGACGGCGGCGCGCCGGGCTCGCTCCGCTCGCGCAGGGTGCGGATGACTTTTTCAGCACCCTGCGTGAGATCTCATCCGAGGGGCCAAGAGCTTCCAGATCTCCTCGTGGATCTGGAACCGGTTACCTTGAGCGGGCACGACGATGTAGCGCCGTCTCTCCTGACGGGCCAGTTGGAGGTACGCCTTTCGAACCCGGCGGTGGAACTCGAGACGCTCGAGCTCGAATCGGCCTTGCGTGCGGCTGCGGCGTGTCTGCTGGTTACGGACTCGGGCGCGTCGCAAACCATGCTCCGGCCGTAGATCGAGCAGCACCGTGAATCGAGGACGAAACCCCCCGGTCATCAGGCGGTCGAGGGAGTGAATCAATCGACGCGACAGGCCCCGCGCAAAACCCTGATAGGCGATGCTGGAGTCGGTGAAGCGGTCGGTGATCACGATGCGCCCCTCTTCCAAGGCTGGCCAGATGACCTCCTTCAGATGTTGAGCGCGGTCGGCGAAGTAAAGAGCAAGCTCGACCTCGGGTGCCATCCGCTGGTGGGCCGGGTGCAACAGAACCTTGCGAATCTCACGACCGATCCGCGTGCCCCCCGGCTCCCGGGTCAGGAGGCAAGGTCGGCCGCTTTTCTCCAGTCGCTTGGCCAGAAGCTTGGCCTGGGTGGACTTACCACAACCTTCGATACCCTCGAAGCTGATCAGGAAACCCGCGCGACTCGCCAAACCGTCACAAAAGTATCACACCCGTATTTTGCTCTCAAGGTCAGACGAGGACTCCGCTCACCATGGCCGCGTAGCGATGTGCGGAGTTCAGAAGAAGGGCGCTGGCCAGGGCAACCGGCTGGCTCTTGTCCGTGACCAGAGCGATGCCCTCGCCTGTCTCTTGGATGCACTTCACGATCAGATAGAAGTTCTCGGTACTCAGTAAGAGCGTCTCCAGGTGGTCGTCGTCTTTCATGGTGGCCAGATTCTCCAAGTACTTCACGAAGGCGGGCAGTTTCTCTATGATGAGTCGCTCTTCGGTCTCCTTGGGGAACTCGACCTGTTCCATCTCGAACTCCTGGGTCTCCAGGTCGAAGAAGAAGGCCGCCAGCATGGAGGGTGTCTGCTCGCGTATGGCGGAGAGCACTTTCCTCTGCAGCGGTTTCCGGTCAACCGGTTTCTGCTTCTTCTTCTCAGCCTTGGTCGGACGCGCAGGCTCCGCGGAGCTCTGCGGAGCGCCCTCCTGTGGGTGCTGCTGCTCGAGGATCTCATGGAGCCGGCTGGAGCGCGCTCTTTGCGTCTCGTGGCGCGCCTTCCAAATGTTGGACGAGAACTCCGACTGGAAGACCCGTGCCGATGTTTCGGGCGCGTCGAGGGCCTCGAAGATCTTTTTCATGGCTTCGCCCTTCTCGAAAGTCACGCCACCGGTCGTCTCGAAATAGCCGTTCGAAAACCTACCGCGGACGAGCAGAATCATCCCCGTGCCTTTGTTGGTGATGACCTCGAGCGAGCCGGTGTGCCCTTCCTTTTCCAGCTTTGCCAGCAGGTCTCGTAGGGGTTGGGAAGCGAAGATTTGCCCGAAGATCTCCTGGCGGTTGGAGAGACCCCGTAGCATGTGCGCCATGTCCAGAGGCAGCTCGTAGATGGAGACCTTGCCTTCCTTGAGACTAGCGGAGTTCCGCAGCTTGAGCATGGCTTCGTTGGACACCGAGATCTCGTTTCCCGCCCGATAAATGATGTTGATCTGCTCACCCAGGTAAAAGAGGATCAATCCCTCCGCATCACCGAAGGCGATCTCCATGTAGCCGGACAGATTGACGTCCTCGCACTGCCGGGTGACGCTTTCCAAGGGAGTGGTCTCCGTCGACAAGTCTTGCGAGAGGAGCTTGCTGCCTGGGAAACGCATGCGTTAGAAAGTGTAGCAGAGCCTTCCGAGATCCGGCAACAAGAATGGGATGGAGAGACTAGAGAGAGCTCGCTCGCGGAGTCCTGGCATCGAGCCTCCGGATACCTTCCTGTCGTGCCATCTGGTATGCCTGCGCGTACTCGCCTTCGTCCACCCGTCGGTGGATTTCTGGATAGCGGTCCGTCTTGCCGGCGGGATAATACTGATCCATGAGATTCACATAGGTGTCCGGTGATATCTCGCGACAAAGGAAGCGCATGATCTCCCGCGTTCCCGCCATGCCGCCCGGCATGACCAGATGCCTGACCAGGAGGCCGCGACGCGCCAAACCCTTCTCGTCGAGCACCAAGTCTCCCACTTGACGGTGCATCTCGCGGAGTCCTTCCCGCACCGCGCCCGGGTAGTTCTCCGCCTTGGAGTAGCGGCGCGCGACATCCGAATCCCAAAACTTGAAGTCGGGCATGTAGATGTCCACCACGCCGTCCAGGAGGCGCAGGCTTTCTAGTGAGTCATAGCCGCTGGTGTTGTACACCAGTGGAAGCGTCAGGCCGTCCGGGATGGCGAGGAGCAGCGCCTCGAGGATTTGCGGCACCACGTGCTCCGGGGTCACCAAGTTGACGTTGTGACAGCCTTGCCCTTGCAGCTCCAGCATCATCTTTGCCAGGCGTTCAGGGGAGACGATGGTCCCCGCCGGCCGCTGGCTGATGTCGAAGTTCTGGCAGAAGACGCACTTGAGATTGCAGTTTGCGAAGAAGATGGTGCCCGAGCCGCGCCGCCCTCGCAGGCAGTCTTCTTCCCCGAAATGCGGGAAGTGGCTTGCTACCACCGCGTAACGCCCGCTGAGGCATACCGCCTTCTGATCGGCGAGACGGTCGACGTGGCAGTCACGTGGGCAGACCCGGCAGGATCGAAGCATCTCCAAGCCAAGCTCGACCCGGCGGGTCAGCTCCCCGCTGCGGTACGTCTCCAGGTAGGCAGGCTCTTGGTGGATCATGCCCTACGCCAGCTTACTCCAAGATGCTCTCCAGGTTGGCAGGTCGGAAGCACGACCCTCCTGAGATCATGGAGCGTCTCCCCCGCATCAGTTTGACGAGCGCCCAGTATATCCGACCCGGGAGGAGGGGAAAAAAGATGTGATAACATGCTTCGGAAAATCATCCCCAGGAGGAAGCGCGAGGTTCGATGGCGGCGAAGAAAAAGGGTAAGGACCCGTTTCGCGAGATTCAGAATTGCCTTCAGAAGCGGGACTACAAAGGTGCTCTGCGTTGGTTTCAAGCCCTCCTCGAGCAGGAGAAACACAACACGCAGATCCGGCTTCGCTATGCCGACACGCTGGTGTTGGCGGGAAGCAAGAATGAAGCGATCAAGCAGTACCGGATAGTCGCCGATGAGATGGCGGAATCGGGTTTCATGATCCGAGCCATCGCCATCAACAAGAAGATCGTCCAGCTCGATCCCACCCAAACGGACGTGCATCAGAAGCTCGGGGCGATGAACGAGGCCCGCTCCAAGGGCCGGAGCGCGGCCATGGCCCAGCTGTCCTCGGTCATTACCAGCGACCCGGGGCTCCCGACGCCTCCCTTGTCACCCTCCCCGGCACGGGTCGCCGCATCACCTCCGCAGGCGCCTCGAGGCGAGAAGCCGCCACCCGCCCCTACCATGAGCCTGGAAGACAGCTTGGCGATGGAGTTCGGAGATTCGACGGCGTCCAACGCGGCAGAGATGGGCGAGGACGTGGAGATCGTTCTCAATGAACAGCCTTCTGCGAGTGGTGAGGAAGAGGATCTACTGGAGCCGGTCGAAGAGGACTTGGAGGCGTCGGTGACCCCGCCTCCCGGGCTCGAATCCGATGAAGGAGGTTTCGAGATCGTATCCGAGGGGGAAGACGTGGAGGTCGCGGGCGGTGCCGGGGCGGAGCTGGAGTTCGAGTCGGCAGGGGACGAGCCGAGCTTCTCCGAAGACGCGGTGGCGCTCGAGAGTGAGGAAAGCGCAACCGAGTACGTGCTCGGGACGTCCGATCAGTCCGCGAGCCTCGACCAAGGAAGTGCAGTCGAGGACGAGGGGCCGGTCGAGTTCGAGATAGAGGTGGAACCCGAGACGGCCGCCGATGGTAAAGCGCCCCTGGTGGGTGTTCTCGGCGAGGACATCGACGCCCTCATCGACTCTATTATTGATGATTTGGGAAGCTCGGTAAGCGGCTCCTCGACGCTGCCGGCACGACCCGCTGACTCGCCGGGTGGCATTCCCTTGTTCTCACAGCTGAGCATGCAAGAGTTCATAGACGTGGCGGTGGTTCTGGACCGCCGGTCGATGAAGACGGGCACCGTCATCGTCCGGGAGGGTGAACCCGGGGACTCCCTCTTCATCGTCAGCACCGGCGAGGTCGACGCGACGCGGGAGGAGAACGGTGGCACGCTCAAGGTGGCTACCTTCCGCGACGGTGATTTCTTCGGTGAGATGGCCGTCTTGAGCGGCGAGCCGCGGACGGCGACGGTGACGGCGGTCAAGAACACCGAGCTGCTAGAGCTCAGTCGCGAGAACCTGCAGCGGATTTTCTCCAAACACCCGGAGGTCGAGGCCAAGATACGGCTCGCCTATGACGAACGTGCGATGAACGATCGCAAGTAGCTTCCGCCGAGCTCAAACCGCGGACGGCGGCAATTTCATGTAGCGGGAGAGAACCCAGTCCGCCGCGCCCGGGAAGAAGCGATTCAACCCCACCAGGAACTTGCCGGCTCTGGTCAGAACGACCTCCCGACGGGGGCCCCGCGTACAGCTCCAAATGACTTCCGCGACCGCCGCCGCACTCATCACCCGGCTGCGCGGTTTCTGTCGCGGAAAACCGTAGTTCACGGCCGCCTGCGAGAACTCGGTCTCCGTGTAACCGGGGCAGACCACCGAGACGCGCACCCCTGTGCCTCGGAGCTCGAGCCGCAGAGACTCTGAGAGGCCTTGCAGTGCGAACTTGGTGGCGCCATAAGCGCCCGTCATGGGTAAGGCCCTCTTGCCGACGATGGAAGAGACGTTCACCACCACTCCTCTTTCCCGCCGTTTCATTCCCGGGAGTACCGCCTGGATGGCGTAGAGTGCGCCAAACGTATTGACCGCGAAGATACGTTTCAGATCCTCGTCGCGTACGGTTTCCAGAAAGGCGTACAGGCCGAAGCCGGCGTTGTTGACGAGCACATCCAGCCCGCCGAAGGCCGCCTCGGCACGGGCCACCGCCACCGCGACTCCCTCACGAGAGGCGACGTCGGCGACCAGCACCAGAGGCTCACCTCCCAGTTCGCGGACCCGCTCGGCGACTCGTCGCAGTCGGTCTTCACGGCGCGCCAGCAGGGCGAGCCGCGCTCCTTCCCGCGCGAAACGATAGGCGGTGGCCTCTCCGATCCCGCTGGAGGCACCGGTGATCAGGGCACGGAGCGGAGTTGAATCCTTCTGGCCGCTTTCACTCATGAAGACGAGTCAGCGGGCTTATCCGTTCCCTGGATTGTAGAGTGGAAACTGGCCGGCTCTCGCCTTTTGGAAGATTTCCGATGCCACGGAAGGACCCTTTCGTTCGCAGTGCTGATCGAAAGCGACGGCAAGGTTCCCAGCCACCTCTTGCGCGGTCATGCGCTCGATGTGTCGCCGCTCCAACATATGCACCAGTCTTCCGTCTTTGAACAAGGCGACCGATGGCGACGAGGGTGCAATGCCTACCATGCGCTCGCGAGCTCGCTCCGTTGCCTCCCGATCGACGCCGGCAAACACCATCGTCAAGTGATCGGGGATGACGTCGTGCTGGAGGGCGAGCATCACTCCCGGTCTCGCGATCCCCCCCGCGCACCCACAAACGGAATTGACCATGACCAGGGTGGTTCCTGCCTCTTGAAGAGTTGCGTCGACCTCGCCGGAGCTGTGGAGCGGCGTCAGGCCGCACTCTGCCAAAGCCTCCCACATGGGGCGGACCGCTTCAGGATCATAGAAAGGTTGCATCTTGCGATTCCTCTCTCCAAAGAACACAAACCTAGCACCGGGCCCTCGGGTAATCAAGTCGCCGGATCGCTCTTCCTACCTGACCAGCAGGTAGGTGCGGAGGAAGAGGGATCGCCGCCCGGTCCGAGAAGCCTCGGCCCATCAAAATCGGAATTGGGCGGTGAGGTTGGCGGTAAGGCCGTCCAGCCTCTCTTCGAACCCGTTGGCCGCACCCACGAACCGATAACCACCGCCGAATCCAATCCGGAACTTCTCGGTCACGTTCAGCGTGACGTTGGCTTCCGGCTCTGCCACCAGGAAGGTCTCGTCCACCTCGAACGAGTTATCGAATGGCGGACGGTTGGTGGTCGGGTGGTCTGGGGAGAAGCCACAGCCCGAGAAAGCATCGCAAAAGATGATGGGGCGCGTAAAACGGGTCAAGGTGGCACTCCCGGCACCGACCAATCCACGGACCGAGAAGTTCACCAAACGGGAAGGATTGGTGAAGTATTCCAGAACCGCACCCCCGTATCTCATGTCGGAGACGACACCCTCGTTCGTCTGAAAATACGCGCCGCCGCCGATCAAGAGTTTCTGGTTGATCAACCAACCGCCGTACAAACCAGCCATACCGGTGAAGTCTCCTCCCAGCTCGGTGAACTTGAAGTCCGGCGCGACCAGAACGTTGCTCTCGATGTTGCCCTGTACGAGAGTCTGGGTCTGCGACGCGGTGGCTGGGTCTTGACCGAAAAGAGGGCCGGTCATCAGTAGCATGATTCCCACAGTTCTCGAGATGCAAGCTTTTGACATAGGGTACCTCAACATTCCTTGGGTATCTTTGCTCGACGCAGGAAAAAGTACCGGCTCGAGCTCCTCGGCAGGCGGAGAGCAGGATTCATGCCACCGACCGAAGCGACGTTCTGGCTCCGAACCGGGTACTCGCTGGAGGGGAACTGTCCCATGGCGGCGACAACGACGTCTACTTTGTTGGATAGGTCTCGGCGACGCTGCCCTTAGGTAGGAGGCTTCGCGGTGGGAAAGGCCGAGACGAGGGCCAGGGGGTCGACACGCGTATTGTTGAGACGGACGGCCCAGTGGAGATGGGGACCCGTCACCCGCCCGGTCGCGCCGACCCGACCGAGAAGCGTGCCAGTTTCCACGATATCGCCCGTTTGGACCGCCATCGACTCCAGGTGACCGTAAAACGTGTAGAGCCCCAGGCCGTGGTCGAGCACGATGGAGTTACCGGAAAAAAACAAATCGCTGGCCAAGACCACGCGACCTCGCTGCGGCGCCAGGACCAGCGTGCCGGAGGGAGCGGAGAAATCTTCACCGCTATGGGGTGAGCGTGGTTGATCGTTGAGAATCCGCCGCCTGCCGAAGCTGCCGGACGCCTTGGCATCCTGAAGCGGTAGCTGAAAGCCCCCTTCCCAGAGACGCGCCGCCGTTGCGGCGCGGAAAATTCCTGCCAGCTGCTGTGTGTCTCGACCGGCGCGAGCCAGATCCTCCCGACTCAACTCGATGTACCGCTCTTCCACGGTCAGCCGCTGCACCGGGAACTCCTTGCTCCGGACGGACAGGGCGGTGCTGCAACCTACCCTCTCACCGGACTCGAGCCGAGCCTCGATGGTGAGAGCGTATGGGCCGGGCTTGGCCAGGAAATCCACACCGATCAAGGCGAGCTGAGGGGCACCCGTGTCGCTCTCCTTCCAGAAGTGCAAGCTCCGGCCGGACCAGGTTGCTCGAAGCTCGGTGGGAGATCCGCTCCGCACCTCGACCAAGACGATGTCTCCTTGTGAGGGCTCCCGGGTGCTGAGTTCCAGCACTACTCCCTCAGCGCAGGGGATCGTCTCGACCGCCCAGGAGGAGGAGGTCCAAAAGGCAAGAGCTAGAGTGGTGGGCGCCCATCTCATCGCCTCACCATACACCAATCGAAGCGGGGTCGGCAGCCGGCGGTCTCTTAGGCTCCGGGCACGCTCCGCTCGCGCCGGGCGGAGGTGTTGTTCAGCACCCGGCTTCGGAGGGCGAGAATCTCACCCGCGGCCCGATAACCGTTTCGTCGAGCCAGCCGTCTGACCTTCAGGGAAGGGTATTTTCGAATCCGGAGGAGCAAGTCGGCCACCGGAAGCGGGTCGGTTCTCACCTCCACTCGGCCTTGCCGGAGCGCGTCGAGGACAGCGGGAAGAGATTTTTCCCGAGCCTCGATGTAGGAATGGGTCGCTCCCATCTGCCACAGGAAGTGCGAATCGGAAGTGCCGACCAGAAGGCGGCCCGATCGGCGAGCCAGTTCTACCGCCTTCTTGTTGAAGTTCATGTTCTTGGTGTAGAAGTGAGAGTACTCGATGCCGTCGAACAGCTCCAGGTGCTCCAGCAGTTTCCCCTGCAAGCAAAACTGCGAGGGAAAGAAGGGGTGTGGCGCCACCGCCAATAGTTGCGGGTTGTCCCGACGCAATCGATAGAGATCCTCGAACGTGTGCGGGGGGGCGTCCCAATAGTTGAAGTTGTAAAGAAGCACGTGCCGGCTCTCGATAGTCGCCTCCACTCCAGGGATGAGCACGATCCCTCGCGAAGCCGCATAGTCGGCGAGCTCCTCGGAGTGGCTCATGAAATCGTGATTGGTGATCGCCATCACGTCGAAGCCCATTTGGGCGGCGTGATCGATCATCTCTTCGCTGGAATGTGCGACGTAGTCGAGTGGGTCGTCGCCGGTATGCAAGTGAAGATCTGCTTTTAAGCGCAAACTTGATGCTCCTTGATGCGGCGGGTTGGGGGCAGCAACCTGAGAAAAACACCCTATCATACGGTGGTTTTCGCGTCAGGTCAAACGTCTGATGTTTGCTGGATGGGCTACAATGGCGGCGGGCGGTTAGCTCAGTGGGAGAGCGCTTGCCTTACAAGCAAGGGGTCACAGGTTCAAATCCTGTACCGCCCACCACTAGGATTTGGGGCATTCTTCAATGCCGTTGATGCTGAGAAGCTGTTCCACGAACTGTGTCACGTCGCTCTCCGCTTGCCGGGAGTCGACCTCGAACTCCTCGACGATGGCCGCCACGATGTCCCGAACGGCGCGCTTCCCATCGATGAGCTCGTAGACTCGGGCCCCCACTGCGTTGAGCGAGTAGAGGCTCTCCATTTCCGCGACCTTGTCTCTCAGTGGCACGAGGATCACCTCGTCGACGATCTTGCGCGATGCTATTCGCTCGCTGACACGGTAGACCTTGTCCAGATCCATTGCTGATTAGAGTACCGCGTTGGGCGGGCGAGTTCAATGGCGGAGCGTCAGGGCGGGGTCACCGAGGAGGTGATAGATCCGCAGGAGCTCGAGGTAACCGCCGGCGTCGACGTACTTCGTCTGGGCGGCGAGTATGGCGTCGCCCAGGGTCTGATGGTTACCGTGGAGCAGCTCGGCTAGCAAGAGCCGGTGATAGAGATGAGCGGGTCCATCGAGACTGAGTCCACTGGGGGAGAAGGCGGCGATGACGCCTTTGCCTTCCGCCTTCAAGAGCGTCTCGGAGAGCGAATCGAACAAGGGAAACTGGAAGTATCCGTTGAGACAGTTCATGGTCAGAAGAAGCGGTTGTTGTGACTGCGAGCTGAAAGAGGAGACATGCTCGCCGCGGAGAATATTCTGATTCCAGATCTGCATGCCGCCGTGGCCGATGTAGCTCATCAAGGAGGCGCCCTGGTCGAAGGCATCGCGGATGGCCTGCTGGGTGGCGGCGGCGCCGAGCTGAGAGAGGTAGATCTTCTCGAGATCGTGTCCGGCGAGAAGCGTGGAAGCCAACTCCTCGGCGTGGGCCACGAAGTCCCCGGCGGCAGGGTCGGGCCGGTCGGCGACCAGGACGGCGCGGCCATCCAAACCGAGGCCTTGGCTCTCATAAGCGAGAATCTTGTCCACCATGGCCCGCGCTTCCTGGAGGTTGGCAGCGGGCAGTCGCCCCAGGGCCACATCGGGGAGGATGTCGTCTCCGTTGACGGCGGCGAAGGCGGGATCGGAAGCGGTCCAGATGTAGGAGGTCTTCAAGGGAAAGGGAGGGACCTGATTGACGACGCCCCAGCCGATGTAGTCCTTGAAATCGAAGGTGGCGTCGCCCAATAGGAGCACATAACGCGGCGGGGTCTGCCAGTGGTGATAGGCATGCTCGAGAAAGCCCCGCAGCGCCTCGGGACGAGTCTCACCGTGTCCGAACTCGGAGTAGATCTGTTCCATGGAGACGGCAAAAGAAGACAGGCCCTGGCTGGCCCGCAGCTCCAGCAAGGGCCAGGAGGCTTCCAGGAGACTCTGCGGACCGATGACCAAGTAGTGCGCGCCGCCGCGAAGAGTGGTGAGACGACGCGGTAAGGGTTGTCGGACTTCGGGAGCCAGCACACCGCTCGCGTCGGCGAGGAGGTAACGACGGCCTTGTTCGACGGAGAAACGCACAACATCGTTTAAGACTTCGGCTCGCCTCAGCCAGAGAGGTGACGTGTCGGTGGTGTCGAGGAGAAACGCCGCGCCATCGACT
>DATDRI010000319.1:0-5565 GCA_035291825.1 Vicinamibacteria bacterium
CGTCCTCGAGCTGAACCGCGAGGCCTACCAGCGACTGAAAGGGGAGAAGAGGCTCACGGTCGTTGACGGGGCGACGCATCTATTCGAGGAGCCGGGGGCGCTCGAGGAAGTGGCGCGCTTGTCAGCCGATTGGTTCAAGAAGCACCTGCATCCCGAAGTGATCCCATGAGCTTCGAGTACGAGGTCCTCTCGGCAAAGGACGGGTTTCGGGACGGGATCGGGCGGGGCGCTTGCCGGCCCCATCGGGTTACCTAGATGGACTTGACCCTTCTTGCCGGTCGCTCGAATCCGGCTCTGGCGAAGGCGACCGCCGGGGAGCTGGGTTTGCGGCTTGCCAGCGCGCAAGTGTTTTCCTTCCCGGACGGCGAGCTCCACGTGCAGATCGAAGAGAGCCTTCGCGGGCACGACGTCTACATTCTCCAGTCGACATCGCCCCCCGCGGAGACCCATCTTCTGGAGCTCGTCTTGCTGGCAGATGCTTGCCGGCGGGCGGGAGCGACCCGGCTAACGGCGGTCCTACCCTACTTCGGATACGCGCGTCAGGACCGCCGCGCCTCCGGGCGTGAAGCGGTGGGAGCTCGCGTGGTGGCGGACCTCCTCGAGGCGGTCCGCCTGGACCGGGTGGTGGCGGTCGACCTCCATTCCGGCGCGCTGGAAGGATTCTTCTCGTTGCCCCTCGAGCATCTGAGCGCCATTCCGACTCTGGTGGATGCGCTTCGGCCGCTGGTCGACGCGCGCGCGGTGATCGTGGCTCCCGACCTGGGAGCGACGAAGTTGGCCGAACGCTACGCCACCGCGCTTCAACTGCCGGTCGCCATGCTTCACAAGGTTCGCGTGAGCGGCGAGGAGGTCCACGTTCGGCGCATCACCGGCGATGTCTTCGATCGCTCGCCCATCGTAGTGGACGACATGATCAGCACCGGAGGGACGATTGCAGCAGCGGTGACCGCCTTGCGGGAGGCGAGCTCTCGGAAGGAGATCTCGGTGGTGGCGACCCATGGTCTGCTGGTGGGCTCGGCCGTCGAGCGATTGAGCGAGCTTGGACTCCGCGCGCTGATCGTTTCGGACAGCGTGGCGCGTGCGCGAATCTTACAAGACGAGCCCGAGAGGATGCCCGAGCTGCGAGTGGTAAGTCTCGGACCGCTCCTGGCGAATGCCATCTGGTCCCTCCACCGTGACCAATCCTTGAACAGCCTCATCGTTCACCGGTAGGGCATCCCTTCAAAAAGTACGGTCAAAGACGCGGTAGACGCCTGGCTGCCCGGCGCCCGGGCCGTTTGACTCGATGCGCGCCTCGGGGGTAGAAATCCTTTCTAAGTCGGAGCGCGGCCGCTCCTAGCAGGCGGCCGCGTCATCGCGATGAAACCTCACGACGGTGTAAGGTGCCCTTCCTGCAGACAAGAGCACGTATGCGGTGGCCAGTAGCCGTCCGGCGCATATTGGGCCTCGTCCCGCCGGCGAGCAAGGTTCGAGCCCTGGAGCGGGCTTTGCTGGAGAGCGAGGCGAGAAGTCGTGCCGTGGTGGAGAACGCCGTGGAAGGCATCGTTACCAGCAACGAGGAAGGTATCATCGATTCCTTCAACCTTGCCGCTCAGCGAATGTTTGGCTATTCGCTCGACGAAATCGTAGGGCAAAACGTGACACGGTTGATGCCGGAGCCCTATGCGGGCGAGCACCACGGCTACCTGAAAAGGTATCTGTCGACCGGCCAAGCCGGAATCATCGGGATGGGGCGGGAGGTGCTCGGGAAACGCAAGGACGGGTCCACGTTCCCGATGGCACTCTCGGTCAGCGAGTTCGTGTTGGACGGGAAGCGCTTCTTCACCGGCATGGTGCGTGACGTCACCGAGAGCAGGCGGGCTGAACGCCAGATCCGTGAGAGCGAAGAACGACTTAGTTTGATGACCGACTCTCTACCGGTTCTCATCTCTTTCGTCGACGCCGAGCAGCGATATCAGTTCAATAATGCCACCCATGAAAACTGGTTCGGCATCCCCAAGGACTCACTCAAAGGGCGTCACGTTCGGGACGTCATCGGGGCGCAAGCCTACGAGTCCGTTCGAGGGCACATCGAAGCGGTACTGCGAGGCCAACCCAGAACTTTTGAGGGTCGGCTGCCTTACCAGGGGGCGGGGCTCCGAGACGTCCGTATCGACTACATACCTCACCGGGATGACCGCGGGGAAGCCCTGGGATTCTACGCGTTGGTGACGGACTTGACCCGTCGGCGAGAAATGGAGGACGCGCTGCGGGAAGAGCAGGACTTCGTCTCGACACTTTTCCAGACTTCCAGTGCCCTGATTGTCGTGTTGGATGGCGATGGGAATGTCGTTCGTTTCAATCGGGCCTGCGAGGAGCTGTCGGGCTATCGTTTCGAGGAGGTGAAGGAAAAGAGCATCTGGCAGCTCATTCCGCCCGAGCAGAGACGAGAGGTGAAGGCCGTTTTCGGAGCCCTTGTGGGAGGTGTGTCGCACAATACTTTCGAGAATGATTGGATGACGAAGGACTGGGCCAGACGCAGGATCGCTTGGTCCAACACCGCGATCCGGGACGGCGACGGCGCTTTGAAGTACGTGGTCGCCATGGGCATCGATATCACGGCGCGGCAGAGGGCAGAAACGGCGCTCCGGCAAAGCCGCGAGCAGCTTCGTTCACTCAGCGCCCGGCTACTCGCCGCCGAGGAAGACGAGCGCCGGCGTCTCAGCCGAGAGCTCCATGACAGCGTGAACCAGAGCTTGGGCATGTTGGCGGTGGAGGCGGAGCTATTGATGGAGAAGACGACTCCTACCAGTGAGCTCCGACGCGATCTCGGGGCCTGTCGGAACCGGATTCTCGAGCTTTCCGAGAGCGTGCGCCGGCTCGCTTATGAGCTTCATCCTGCTATCCTGGACGACCTAGGCTTGGTGGTCGCCCTGAGGTCGTACGTCGATGACTTCGCCCGGCGGACCGGGGTTCGGGTAGCACTGACCTCGAGAAATGTGCCGCGGAGTCTACCCAAGGGCATTGCGTCATGCCTTTACCGGATTGCCCAGGAAAGTCTCGGCAACGCCGCCAAGCACTCGCAGAGCCCCCGTATAACCGTCCGTTTGGCATCGTGTCGCGGTGGTTATAGCCTCATGATTCGGGATTTCGGACGAGGGTTCGATGAGGAGGCAGTAAAGGATCATCGTCGCGGGCTTGGCCTAGTCAGCATGGAAGAAAGAGCCAGACTGGAGGGAGGCAGGCTCGACGTGAGGACCAGCCCGGGAAGGGGAACGCACGTGCGAGTCTGGCTCCCACTGCACGCTGACGGATCATGAAGCGCTACAAGATCCTCCTGGCGGACGACCACACCATGGTGCTCGAAGGGATCAGCAAGATCCTGGAGCCGCACTTCGACCTGGTGGGGAAGGCAGAGGACGGCCGTGCATTACTGGAGGCCGCCCAGAGGCTTCGCCCGGACGCCGTGGTGATCGATATCGGAATGCCGCTTCTCAACGGCGTCGATGCCGCCCGTCAGCTCGCCAATTTGGTTCCGCAAACCAAAATCGTCTTCTTGACCATGCATTCGGATCCTGCTTATGTGAGCGAGGCTTTCCGCGCCGGCGCCTCCGGCTACGTCTTGAAACAGTCCGCTGGATCGGAGCTGGTGTTCGCCCTTCAGGAAGTGCTCAAGGGTCGCTATTACGTCACGCCGCTGGTAGCGAGAGAGGTCGTCGGTGGGTTCTTGCGCGGTGAAGGTGGCAAGGAGGCCATCCCAAGAGCCTCCAAGCTGACGAATAGGCAGAGAGAGGTGCTGCAGCTCGTCGCCGAGGGTCAGTCGGTGAAGGAGATTGCCGCCACCCTCGACGTCTCGGTCAAGACGGTCGAATTCCACAAGAAGCGACTGATGGATGAGCTGGGTGTCCGAACGACCGCCGGGCTTACCAAGTACGCGTTGACCCACGGCATCATTGCAGAATGAGATGGGTTTCTGCCCACACCATTCTCGCCCAATGACTCGCTGTCTGCTCACGCCGGGCTAGGGCAATCCCCAGTTACCTTTGCTCTCATGATTGCCTAATATGCAAAGGCTGGCGGAAGGTCTCATGAGTGGGTCCTCGAATCGTATTGGCGGATGAAAACGCGGTTTTTCTCGGATCCCTCCGACAAGCGTTGGAAGGGGAATGCCAAGTGCTGGCCACGGCGTGCGACGGTGCCACGGTTCTGAAGCTTCTCGAAGAGCTCGCGCCCGACGTCGTTTTGATGAGCCTTGCGATGAGAACCAGCAGCGGGTCCGATCTGACTCGCGACACAACGGGGGTTCTCGGGAACATCAAGGTCATCGTTCTGACCATGCACACCGATCCGGCTTATGTCCAAGAGGCTTTGAAGGGGGGGGCCTCCGGGGTCTTACTAAAGAGCTCTGCCCGCGCCGAGGTCGTGGCGGCCATCCATCATGTGATGGCGGGCGGAACCTACGTGGGCACCGGCCTTGGCCTCCCAGGCGCTGGGGATTTTCGACCGCCGTCCTAGGGGTCTCCCGAGTTATCCCTACGTGGAGTTCCTCTTAGGATGGACTCCGATGAGATAGAGAGCGCAACCGTCGGTGTCCATGCCTGGTGACGAGCCACTGCAGTCGTCGGAACCGAACCGCCGTTGCGCCTGATTCACGGGAGTCGCAGACGTTGGAGCTACCGTTAGAGATCACGTTCCGGGGGTTGGATCGGTCCGACGCCATTGAGGCGAGCATCCGCCGCAGGGCGGCGCAGTTGGATCGGTTTTTCGGACGGATCATGGGGTGCCGGGTAGTCGTGGAGTCGCCTCATCAGCATCACCGCAAGGGGCGGATCTATCACGTCCGCGTCGATCTCACTGTGCCAGGCGAGGAGCTCGTGGTCAGACGAGATCCATCTCAGCATGCCGCTCACGAAGACGTCTATCTCGCCATTCACGATGCCTTTCGTGAGGCGAGGCGGCAGGTTCAAGACTATGCGCGCCGACAGCGGGGCCAGGTCAAAGGCCGTGTGGGTCCTCCTCATGGGCGGGTCGTCGAGCTCTTCAAGGAGGAAGGGTACGGCTTCCTCGAGACAAAGGACGGCTGGGATCTTTATTTCCATCGCAATAGCGTCCTCAACGATGCCTTCGATCGGCTCGAGATTGGAACCGAAGTCCGTTTCGCTGAGGAGGCAGGGGAGAAGGGCCCGCAGGCGAGCACCGTCGAAATCGTCGGCCGAGAAGGAAGACATGAATTCTGACCCGGCCGTCCGCCATGGCAGATTGCGAGGGAAGTCCTTAGTGACCGACTTGCGGTGAACCGCAAGGTCGCTCTTATACGGAGAGGCACGATGGCCAGCAGAAAACCTTTCCGGATTGGTGAACTCGTTCTAACGGAGCGGGAGCTTCAGAAGAGAAAGCGTTACCTCGAGATCACGCCCGAGGACGAGGAACGGCTGCGAGCCGTCCACGAGTACCTTGTCCCGCACCTGGACGAGATGGTCGATCGCTTCTACGACTATCTGCTTGCTCACCAGGAAACGCGTCGGATCTTGACGGCCACGCCCGATCGTCTAGAAAACTTCCGAGGGATCCAAAGGCAGTATTTCT
>DATDRI010000320.1:0-3254 GCA_035291825.1 Vicinamibacteria bacterium
GACCTCCATCGGTTCGTGGGCACATTAGACGAGGGGCGTGAGCGAAAGCTCCTCAGTTCCACGCTGCAGGAGCGGGAGGCGCGCGTCCTCTTCAATGACACGCTCGACCACCTGCCGGAAGCGCGTGAAAAGTGGTGTCGATTTCATGAACAGGTCGTCGAGCTCCGTATCATCGAGTGGCTAGGCGAAGTTGGAGTCAAACCCATCTGACTGCAGTCCTACGTCTGGGACTCGCGCTCTCCGCAGTCTGCCTGTTTGCCGCCGCGCCGGGCGGTAACATAGGGGAGTTCATCTATATTCAAAACCTGGCGCACGATAGCGTGGTGGTGGCCTGGGGAGGTCCGGGTCGGGGAGGAGACAACACCATCGGCGAGTCTTCTCCGCCGGTCGGTGCGGCGTCGCTGAGTATCTTCTATCGTTCCAACGGCCGCCAAGCTCCCCGCTCACCGTTCACCACCAGCGAGCGAAACTGGATCGAGGCGTCTCTGCCCGAACCGGGAACGGAGTACGGCTACCAGCTGCGAGTCAACGGAAGGGACTGGGGCGATGCGCTTTATCGAGAGGAAGGACTCCTCTACTTCCGAACCGCTCCCGCCCCCGCGGATCCCTCGGGTAGGCTCGCCTTTCTGGTCCTGGGGGACTTCGGCACCGGGAGTGAGAAGCAGTACCGCCTGGCCGAGAGCATGCGCCACGTCGTGGAGGAACAGGAGCTTGCCGGCAATCCGATCCGGTTCGTGCTCTCTACCGGAGACAACGTGTACGATTTCTTCCTGTTCGTGGCCACCGGGAGCGACGACAAGGAGTTTTACGAAAAGTTCTTCATTCCTTATCAGCGCCTGCTGAGCAGGATCCCTTTCTTTCCCAGCCTGGGGAACCATGATGGAAGCGAGAGCGAGTCGGCGAGCGATCTGGCACATTACCGGGACAACTTCTTTCTACCTCGAGCCGTTCTAGGCAATGGAACCCCGTCACGTTTCGAGGACAGATTCTACGGTGTGAGTCACGGGAAGGATGTTCGGTTGATTTGCTTGGACACGACGACTAACCGGGAGACGATTGCCGGCCTTACCTGGCAACCCCTCTACGGCCACGGGGCATCGGAGCAGCGCCGATGGCTCGAGGCGGAGTTGGAGCGGGCGAAAGGGGCGCTGTGGAAGATCGCCTGGTTCCATCATCCCCCCTTCAATGCGGGGCGAAGTCATTACGGTCCTCGAAGTAAGGATGAGAACTTACAGGAGCTCGAGCGGGATCTGGTGCCGTTGCTAGCAGAGAGTGACGTGCGCGTCGTCTTTAGCGGGCACGTGCACAATTTCCAGATCACCCGGGAAGAGACGGAGGGATCCTTGAAGCAAACCCGTTACCTGGTTACCGGGGCCGGTGGGAAGGATGAAAGAGGCCGAGAAGGGACTTCGGGGCTCGAGATCCTGCGCCGCGAGCGCATGGAGGCAACCAACGCCGTGAGTCTGCCTCACTTCCTCTTGATTGAAATTGAGGGAGATCGAATGGAAGTCACCCCTCTCACCTACGTGCGGGCGGCAACCTTCCGGTGCCCCTGGCGATTCGGACCTCAGAAGACGTCGTTCACACCGGGAACCGTGAATCGATATCCGGCGGAGGGGCGGGCAACGGTGCGAGTAACGGGCCGAGCAGTCCCTACCACCCCATCACCATCAGGGCTCGGCCGCGGTAGCTACCCACCGAGCTCGGAAACTGCCCAGTCGATCTCTTCCCGAACTTCTCTTTTCTCCTCGCGATTCAAACGGCTCTGAAGCGACGGCAACGCCTCGCGCCGTCCCAGCCTTCCCAGCGCCCAGGCGGCGTGGCCTCGAACCAGAGTCTCGGCGTGGTCCAGCGCCTCCACCAAGGCGGGTACCGCTCGCCCATCACCCGAGTTTCCCAGGGCGATGGCCACGTTGCGGAGAAGCCCTGGGTAGCGGGCTCGCCGCATGGCGCTACCCTTGGTGGCGCGGAGGTAGTCGTCCCGGGTCATGCGGAGCAGGGCGATTAGGTCCAGGGACGCCAGGGGCTCCCTGGGGAGGAAGGCCGCCTCTTCGCTCTTGGTGGCGAACCGGTTCCAGGGACAGACGTCCTGGCAATCATCGCAGCCGTAGATGCGGTTACCAATGAGGGCTCGGAGATGGCGAGGTACGAAACCACGAAGCTCGATGGTCAGGTAAGAGATGCAGAGCCGGCTGTCCACCACGTAGGGCTCCACAATCGCGCCGGTGGGACAGGCGGCGATACAGCGACTACAAGTGCCACAATGATCTCTTTCCGGTTTATCAGGAGGCAAGACGACGGGGAGCAGGATCTCGCCCAAGAAAAACCAGGAACTGCCCCGACGCGAGATCAGGTTCGAGTGTTTGCCCAACCATCCCAAGCCCGCCGCCACCGCGTAGCCTTTTTCCAATAAAGGACCGGTGTCGACGTAGATCTTGCTGGGTAACCGGAAGCGCTGCGAGATGAAGAAGGCCAGAAGCTGCAGCTTTTCTTCCATGAGGCGGTGATAGTCGTCGCCTTGAGCATAGGTCGAGATCGCACCTTTCAGGGACGAGGCGGGCTGGGGCGGACCTTGGTAGTAGTTGAGTGCGCAGCATACCAGCGTCCCTGCTCCGGCCAGACTGCGCTCCGTATCGGTTCGTCGGCCGGGGTCCCTGGCCATCCAACCCATCTCCCCGTGGTAGCCGCGGCCGAGCCACTCCGCCAATCGAGGTGCTTGAGAGGGTAATTGGGCAGGAGCGAATCCAACCATATCGAAGCCGATGTCTCTGGCCTGTTGGCGGATGATTTCCTTCAGAGCTATGCTTTCCGACTCCGTCAAGGGATGGGGGCGAAGAGGAATCGGCTGGACGGGCATGGACCTTGTAAGCTTGTCGGCTTGTTCGTACTGACCGAGAGGATAGAATAGCGAGGTTCGCTTGCTTCTGGCAAGAAGGCTACGGAGGGGAGCCACACGTGCAGAGCTTGGATTCCATGATCGCCGCCCTCAACACCATCGAGCTGGGAGACGTGGCGAAAATCCAAGCGCTGCTGCTGGAGGTTCGACAGGAGCTGGAACGACGAGAGCTGACCGAGTTGGTGGGGAAGCTCGACCAGAGTCTAACTGCCTTACGGCAAGGTGATCTTCAAGACTTCCGTCGTCTCAAATCCACCATTGTGAGCCGGCTCGGCCATCTTCGCTGAAGATCGGTTCCTCGGCGTGGCCAGAGACCAGGTCCCACTCTCGAGGCAAGCGGGCAGCGGTTCTGGCCAGC
>DATDRI010000321.1:0-7697 GCA_035291825.1 Vicinamibacteria bacterium
GTCCCGAGGCCATGAAGAGGTTCGATCGTTTCATCGATGTCTACAATCTCAGCGGGCGCGACGGGAAGGCCGGGCGACTCTCTTCCGCCGACCTCACCGCGGTGGGCACCGCCTGTCGTTATCTGGGAGTCGGTAATCCCCAGCTGTTCAAAGACGCGTTGCGGGCCTTCGATGAGGCGGCGGCCGTCGATCCTCTGGACCTCGAGCCGAAGATTAGGGCGGGCGAGCTCTTTCTGGAAAAGCACAACAGCACCGATGCGGGAGCCACGTTCCAGGAAGTGCTGGCGGTTAATCCCCATCACCCCCGCGCGCTCTTGGGGATGGCGCGGGTCATGGACTTCGAGAACTCGCCGGAAGTCCTCGAGCTGGTGCAGAAAGCCCTGGAAGTCAATCCTCAGTCGGTCGAGGCACGAGTCTTCCTGGCACGCGAACATCTGGATATCGAGGACTACGAACGCGCGAGTGCGGAAGCAGAGCGTGCTCTGGAGGTGAACCCCGTCTCATTGGAAGCGCTTTCGATCTTGGCGGCGGCGAGCTTCCTGAAAGGGGATGTCGAGGGTTTCGAGAAGGTCCGGGCGCGAGTTCTGGAGCAAAACCCCATTTACGCGGAGTTCTACAACACGCTCTCCGATATCTGCGTGCAGAACCGGCTCTATCGCCAGGCGGTCGAGTTTTCCCGTCAGGCCGTTCTTCTCGATGATCGGTCATGGCGCGGCTATGGGTTGTTGGGGCTCAACCAACTCCGTCTCGGTGACGTCGAGGAGGGGAAGACAAACCTGGAGCGTTCCTTCGCTGGCGATCCTTACAACGTCTGGATCAAGAACACCCTCGATCTCCTGGATACGTTCCCCGACTACCGGGAGACCAAAAGCGACCGATTCCTCCTCGTTATCGACGGCAAGGAATCGGATCTGCTCGCTCCCTACGTAATGGCCCTGGCGGAAGAAGCCTACGACCGACTGGCGGAGCGCTATCAGTACCGTCCGGAGACTCCCATCCGTATCGAGGTCTATCCTTCCCACGCCGATTTTTCCGTGCGGACCATCGGTCTGGCTGGCCTGGGAGCGCTCGGCGTCTGCTTCGGTCCGGTCATAGCCATCGATTCCCCTTCGGCGCGGGAAAAAGGTGGGTTCAACTGGGGATCGACTCTCTGGCACGAGCTGGGGCACACCGTGACGCTGGGGATGACGGATCACCGTGTGCCGCGCTGGGTCTCGGAGGGGCTTTCGGTTTACGAAGAGCACCGGGCGCGACCCGGTTGGGGGGACGATGTCAGTATCCCGTTCTTGATCGCATACCAGAAGGACATGCTGCTTCCCATCGCGGACCTCAACAACGGATTCATTCGGCCTAGCAACCCGCATCAGATCGGTAATTCCTACTATCAAGCCTCTCTGGTTTTCGAGCTCATCGAGCGCGACCACGGATTTCCGGCGATTCTGAAGATGCTGGACGGTTACAAGAAGGGTTTGACGAACGCCGAGGTCTTCCAAGCCGCTTTGGGAATCGAGCCGGAGGCATTCGACAAGGTTCTCGCAGACTACCTGGAAGAGCGTTTCTCCGGACCGGCTTCGGTTGTGAAAGCGCCCTCGGAGAACCAAGCGCCCTCCGAGAACCAAGGCATGGAGGTCCTATCCCCGCAGCAGATCCAGGATCGGCTAGCCAAAGATCCGAGGGATTTCGGGGGTCAGCTCGCCATGGGTGAGGTCCTTTTCCAGCAGGGAAAGTTGGAGGAGGCGCTCGATTACTTGAAACAGGCCCAGTTGCTGTTCCCCGAGTACGGGGGCGATAACAGCCCTTACTGGTACTTGGCTCAGATCTACCGACAGCAGGGCGAGCTCGGCAAAGCGGCCGAGGAGCTCGCTGCCTTCACCCGGATCAACGAGAGTCATTATGAAGCTCACCTGGCGCTCGCCGAGATCCGGGAGTCGCTGGGAGACTTAAGGGCGTCCGCCGAGGCGCTCGGGAAGGCGGTCTTCATCTATCCCTTGGAGATGGCGCCGCACCGGCGGCTTGCCGAGATTTATGGCGAGCTCGGCGAGTTTCGGTCGGCCATCCGCGAGCGCCAGGCGGTGGTGGCGCTGGAGCCGGTGGATCGTGCACAAGCTCTCTACGAGCTGGCCTTCGCTCATTACCAGGCGGGGGACCTCCAGACGGCGAAGCGAGAGGTTCTGCGCGCCTTGGAGATCGCCCCCAATTTCGAAGAGGCCCAGGATCTCTTGCTGCGCCTGCTGCCGGATGCCAGCCGTGAGGGCAGTCCGGCGGGCACCGTCGAGGATCGGAGAGGTGGGCGATGACGCGTTCCGGGGAGCTGGTGGCGGCTTTGGTGTTGGCCACCATCCCGCTCTCCGCGAGTCCCCTCGATGCCCCCGACGTTCCCTACACGAATTTTCCCTACAACGGTCGCTTCACTTTCGTCCGGCTACGCTTCACTCCCTCGTACTGGAGCCGCGGTCCTTACGCCTGGGGCTTGGATCTCAAGTGGAATCATGATTACCCGAGGGGGGAGAGCCATTTCACCAAGATCCTGGATGAGCTGACCTACCTCGATCCCAACCGGGACGGTGGAAACATCCTGGCCATGGATGATCCGGAGCTGTTCAAGTATCCGTGGGCCTACCTGTGCGAGGTGGGGTTCTGGACCCTGACCGACGCGGAGGCGGCGAGCCTGCGGGCCTATCTTCAAAAGGGCGGGTTCTTGGTGGTCGACGACTTCATGGAGTCGTGGCAGTGGGACAACTTCGAGATGCAGATGCACAAGGTGCTGCCGGAGGCGCGCTTCGTCCAGCTCGACGTCTCACACCCCATCTTTGATTCCTTCTTTCACATCGAGTCCTTGGAGTTCGAGCACCCCAATTTTACGGAGATCAAGCCGGTCTACTACGGCATCTTCGAGGATAACGATCCCGCCAAACGCCTTATGGTGGTGGCCAACTACAACCACGACATCGGCGAGTATTGGGAGTGGTCGGACACGGAATGGATTCCCATTGAGCTGTCGAACGAGGCTTACAAGTTGGGAGTGAACTACGTGGTCTACGGTATGACCCACTAGGTCGATGGCTGGTTATCTAAGGTGGCCTCGGCGACGTCCGTAACAGGGGAAAGGAAGGGTTCATGGCAGACGAGAAACTCGAGCTCGAATCACCAGACGATATTGCGCTAGCCGATCGGCTGAAAGAAGCAAAAAACCAGATTCTGGTGGAGCTCCGCAAGCTCATCGTCGGGCAAGATGACGTCCTCGATCAGGTGCTCCTGTCGCTGTTTGTAGGCGGCAACAGCATCATCACCGGCGTGCCCGGCCTCGCCAAGACGATGATCATTCACACCGTAGCTCAGGTCTTGGATTTGAAGTTCGCGCGCATCCAGTTCACGCCCGATCTGATGCCGTCCGACATCACCGGGACCGACATCATCCAGGAGGATCCTGCCACCGGGCGCAGGGAGCTGGTCTTCATGCCGGGCCCCATCTTCAACAACATCGTGCTGGCGGACGAGATCAACCGGACGCCCCCCAAGACCCAATCCGCTCTGCTGGAGGCCATGCAGGAGCATCAAGTGACCATCCAGGGTCGAACCTACAATCTCGAGGAGCCCTTCTACGTCTTCGCCACCCAGAACCCCATCGAGTTGGAGGGAACCTATCCGCTGCCGGAAGCGCAGCTGGATCGCTTCATGTTCGACATTATCATCGACTATCTCCCCGAGGACGAGGAGCTCGAGGTCGTCCGATCCACCACCGCGCCGCAGCAGTTGGAGTTCCGGCCGGTGGTTACCGGCAAGGACATGGTCGCCTTCCAGAAGCTGGTGCGAAGGGTGCCGGTCTCGGAGGCGGTCATGCGCTATGCGGTGAGCCTGGCCCGCATCAGCCGCCCCGGACAAGCCGACGCCCCCGACTTCGTCAAGAAGTGGGTGGAGTATGGTGCCAGCGTCCGCGCCGCCCAATACCTCGTCCTGGGTGGCAAGGCCAGGGCGTTGATGCAGGGGCGGTACCACGTGAGCTTCGAGGACATACGCGGCTTGGCCCATCCGGTTTTCCGCCACCGCGTCCTCACGAACTTCCACGCCGATTCGGAGCGCGTCAGCTCGGGCCAGATCATTGATAGGCTCTTGGAGGCCGTTTCGATGCCCAAGTCCCGAATGTAGGGGGGATGAGAGGAGGCTAGAGGAGACCACCATGAGAGGACACCGACTCAACGCCGAGCCGTCGCCGTCCGCGCGTTTCGTGGACCCCAAGATCCTGGGGCGAATCGACAACCTGGAGCTTCTCGCCCGGACGGTGGTGGAAGGCTTCATTGGCGGGCTGCATCGATCGCCTTACCTCGGGCGTTCGGTCGACTTTGCGGAGCATCGGGCGTACATGCCGGGAGACGATATCCGAAGGATCGACTGGCGGCTCTTCGCGCGCAGCGACCGGTTCTTCGTGAAGGAGTTCGAAGCCGACACCAATACCAGCTTCACTATCGTTCTGGATATATCCCGGTCCATGACCTTCGCCAGCGCAGGGATCTCCAAGCTGGATTACGCTCGATACCTGGCGGCTTGTCTGGCCTACTTTTCCAGCAAGCAACGCGACCGGGTCGGGCTGGTCACCTTCGACGAGGACATCGTGGACTTCGTGCCCCCCTCCGCCAAGCACCTGGAAATAATCCTCCACACCATCGATCGCCTGCAGCCCGGCCGTCGAGGCGTGCTCGGCCCGCCTTTGGCCAAGGTGGCGGAAGCCATCCGCCGGCGCGGTATCATGGTCGTCATCTCCGACCTCTACGAGGATCCGGAGGCGGTGCTGAACGCCCTGAAGCTACTACGCTACAAGGGGAACGATCTCATCGTCTTTCACGTACTGGATCCCGCCGAGATTCGATTCCCGTTCGATGAAGCGGCCAACTACGAAGATTTGGAGACGGGCGAGGCGATTCCCGTCATACCGGAGTACCTGCGGGAGCAGTACCGCAAGATGGTGGCCGAGCACATCGAAACGATTTCTCGTTGGCTCGGGGACAACCGAATCGACTACTCTTTGTTCGATACTTCGACGCCGCTGGACTTCGCCCTGTTTAGCTACTTGTCGAATCGGGAGCGATTGAGCCGGGTGAGATGATGGGACTAAGCTTCCTCACTCCTGCGTTCTTCATCGGCCTGTTGGCGCTCGCCGTCCCCATCCTCATCCATCTCACGAATCGCGAGAAGCGGGAGGTGGTAGCCTTTCCGTCTCTCATGTTCCTGACCAAGATTCCCTATCGCTCCGTGCGTCGGCAGAAGATAAAGCACTGGCTTCTGTTCATGATGAGATGCCTGGCTCTGCTGCTTCTGGTTACGGCGTTTGCCCGTCCTTTTCTCGATGAGCCGGGCCGTGCCGTCGTCTCCGTCACCGGAGCTCGGGAAACGGTGATTCTCGTCGATCGATCCTATAGCATGGGATACGGAGATCGGTGGGCACGAGCCATCGATGCCGCCCATCAGGCAGTGGATACGCTCGAGTCAGCGGACCGAGCGAGCGTGATTTTCTTTTCGGATCGGGCGGCGGCTCTCAACCAGCCCACGTCGGACAGGGCCCAGCTCCATTCCCTCATCGACGGCGCTCGGCCGGGATCTGGAACCACCCGTTACGGGCCGGCCCTGAAGCTCGCCGACAAGCTGCTCCAGGAATCGCAGCTTCCTCGGAAGGAGGTCGTCCTCATCACCGACTTCCAGCGAGTAGGCTGGGACGGTCATGACGAGATTGTTTTCCCAACCGGGACCGAGTTCCGGACGGTGGACCTCTCCGACGCGGAGACATCGAATGTGGCGGTGACGACGTTGGTGCTGGAGCGCGAGCTGGTCTCCGGAAGGGAGCGGGTGGTGGCATCGGCTCGACTCATTAATAAAGGGGTCGAGGCGTTCGATGGCCTGAGCGTCGAGCTGGAGTTGGGAGGGCGGCCCCTTCGCGAACAGAGGATCCGGTTGGAGCCCAACAGTTCGGCGACCGTCACTTTCGATGCCTTCACTCTTCCCGACGGTGTCTCGCGGGGCTCGATCCGCGCTGCGGACGATGCCCTGCCTCAGGACAACGCCTTCTACTTCGTGATCTGGCCCGGGCAGTCTTTGTCGGTCTTGATTCTGGAAGGACCGAGGGCGCGGTCCGGCAGAAGCTTGTACCTTCGCCAGGTCCTTGGGCTCGGTGACCGGCCTTCCTTCAGCGTCGCGGTGAAGCCATCGAACGCGTTCGGCAGGGGAGACCTGGAAGGGCGTTCGGTGATCGTTCTGAACGACGCTCCTCCCCCCGGCGGTGCTGCCGGCCAGCTTCTTCGGGAGTTCGTGGAGAAGGGAGGCGGGCTGGTGGTGGCGCTCGGTGAGCAGAGCGGAACGGCGGATTGGGAAGGACAGGCCCGCGAGCTACTGCCGGCGTCGGTGGGCGCTTCCGTGGATCGCTCGGCCGACTGGGGCGGTACGCTTGCCTATATCGACTATGACCACCCGGTCTTCGAGCTCTTCAGCGCGCCGCGCAGCGGCGATTTCTCACCGGCCCGGTTCTTCCGCTATCGACCACTGACCACCACCGGTCCGGAGCCCATGGCAGGAGGTGTCTTGGCCCGATTCGACGACGGAGCCATTGCCCTTGCCGAAAAGAGGGTGGGCGAAGGGCGGGTTCTGATCTGGACCTCCACTCTGGACACTTTTTGGAACGATCTGGCGCTACAGCCGGTCTATCTGCCCTTCGTGCACCAACTGGTGAAGCACGCCGCCGGCTATGCGGAAGCGAGAGCATGGCGTTCGGTGGGCGAAGTGCTGGATCTGTCCCAACACCTGGAGTTGGCGGGACGGGCCTTCGGCGGCACGGCCGCCGGAGCCGAGCTGGTGGCGCTCGCGCCCTCCGGGGAGAAGTCTTTCCTCTCCCGCCACCAGGACAGACACCTCTTGACCTTGGAGGAGCAAGGCTTCTACGAGTTCCGTTCCCTCGATACCGAACAGTCCGAACCGGTCAGCCTCGCCGTCAACTTGGACTTGACCGAGTCCGACCTCTCCTCGGTCGATCCCGAAGAGGTCACGGCTGCGGTAAGCTCCAGGGAGACGGATAGCGTCCAGGCTGCTGGAGCGTGGATTCCCGAGGAGCAGGAACGCCGGCAGCGAGTGTGGTGGTATATGCTGGTGGCAGCGCTCGCTCTCCTTGCCCTGGAGACTTTATGGTCTAATCGCTTGTCTCGCCTGGCGCGGTAAACCAATGAAGCTGTGGGTGAGGCATGGGAAGGGGACGAAGCGGAAAGTTGTCAACAAGACAGTCCCACCAACTAGAGTTCTAAGACGGGAGAGGTAGAGCCGATGTTGAACCGACCGATCATGTCCAACTATGACTCGCTCCTTCGAGTCATCCGCCATGTGCGAAACAGATGGCGATTGCGACAAACGCTTCGAGGGGCGGCCATCGTCTTGGCTGCCTGCATCGCCGCCCTGGCCATCTCGGCCTTCGGCATGGACCAGTTTCGATACAGCGCGTGGTCGGTGTGGATGTTTCGAGCCTTCACTTACCTCGGTCTTATCGCTCTGATCGTTCGCTTCATCATCGTTCCCCTGCGGAAACGGGTGAGCGACGAGCAGGTTGCACTCTACATCGAGGAGCACGATCCCTCGCTGCAGGCGGCAGTGGTGAGTGCCGTCGAGGTCGGTTCCGAGGAGAGGCAAGGCCCCAACCTGTCTCCTGCACTCGTCAACCGCTTAGT
>DATDRI010000322.1:0-2848 GCA_035291825.1 Vicinamibacteria bacterium
CTCGCCACCTCTATCTTCGGGGCCATCGCCGGGCTCTCGTCCATCGTCATCGAGAGGCGCTCTCTCCCCATGGACAAGCCTTGCGGGGAGGGCATCATGCCACCCGGCGTGGCGCTGCTCGAGGAGATGGGCGTTCAGGTACCTCACGCTCGTTTCTTGGGGATTCGCTACGTGGATGGAGACACGGTTGCCGAAGGACGGTTTCCAACCAGAGCGGGATGGGGTGTTCGCCGCACCGCTCTCGTTGAAGGGCTCTTCCATCGTGCCCAGGAGCTCGGAGTCGAGCTCCGTTTCGGGACCCGTGCCACCGGATGGAGTGCTACCCGGGACCGAGTCCATGTGGATTCCCATGGGGGTCCCGTGGAGGGAAGGTTTCTGATCGCGGCAGACGGGCTTCATAGCAAGCTTCGGAAGGAGGCGGGTCTACAAAGATTGGCGCGCGGAGCGAAGCGCTTCGGTGTACGGCGTCACTTCCGGGTGCGTCCCTGGTCTCCCTGCGTTGAAGTTCACTGGAACAACGAGGCCGAAGCCTATCTGACGCCGGTCGCTTCTGAGGAGCTGGGGGTCGCTTTGCTATCGAGCGGCGCGCCGACCCGTTTCGAGGAATCGCTGAGCCATTTTCCAGGTCTCGAGGAACGACTGGCAGGGGCACCGGTAGTGAGCGAAGTACAGGGTGCGGGGCCCTTTCGACAATGTGTTCGGCGTCGTTATCGCGGCCGGCTGGCTTTGGTGGGGGATGCGGCGGGATATCTCGACGCCTTGACCGGTGAGGGTCTATCCCTGGGGTTTCACTGTGCGCAAGCCCTGGTCGCGACCATCGCCAAAGGGGATGAGCTGTCAAGCTATGAAACCGCCTACCGACGTCTCAGCAGAACGTATTATCTGATGACCGGACTGCTGCTGGCGGTGGCCCGGAGACCGGGACTTCGCCGGCGACTCATCGACGCGCTCGCGGAGACTCCAGAGATCTTCGATCGTCTACTCGCCATCAGCACCGGCGAGAGACCCATCCACCATCTGGGGTCAGGGGGATTGATTCGGCTCTTGCAAGTGCTGGTGGGACGTTCCGGTAGAGCTCGCTCGAGCCGATTCCGGGGCGGGGTGTCGCTGGGAAGACGGGAGTTGCGGTAAGTGCGACGGAGCTGAGAGTGGCGACCTCTATTTGATCTCCATCTCTTCCTCTTCTTCCTCGAGCTGGGAAAGCTCCTCGGAGCGCCGGCCGTGGAACGAGCCGCGAAACTCCTTGCGATCCATCGGAAACTCGCCCCAAACACAGACCCGGTTCTTGCCTTGAGCCTTGGCCTCGAAGAGGGCTCGATCGGCGCGGTCCAACACCTGTTCCGGAGTATCTCCATCGCCGGGAAACGAGGCGACCCCCATGCTGACGGTGATCTCCCGCGGCGGACCGTTCTCGCGGGAGTTGAGCTCTTCGATGCCCTGGCGGATGCGCTCCGCCACCAGGCGGGCACTCATCTTCGGTGTTTCCGGACAGATGATGACGAACTCATCACCTCCCACTCGCGCCGGTATGTCGATACGCCGTATCTTCTTGGCGATGAAGTCTCCGACTTGTTGCAGTACGCGCCCCCCCGCCAGGTGTCCGTAGCGATTGTTGACGTTCTTCAGGCCATCGAGATCGACGAAGATCAGCGAGTACTCACGACCAAAACGCTGAGCGCGGGAGTGCTCGTTCTCCAACGTGCGATTGAAAAAGCGCAGGTTGAACAGGCAAGTGAGGTCGTCTCGCACCACCAGCTTCTGCAGTTGCTCCGCCTCTCGCAGGAGTCGCTTCACTTGACGGCGCGCCCGGTTCTGAATGTTGGCGACCGCACGGAGAGCGACCTTGAATTGAGATCCCAGTTCCAGGCCCCTCACCAAGCAGGCATCCGCAGAGGCGAGTCCGCGCCCCGGCTCCCGGTCCAGCACCAGGAAAACAAAGAACTCATGAGTCGCTCTGAGCTTTTCGAGCACTCCGAGAAGCCTCCGCGCAACGGTCGCTCGGCCACTCGCTTCGATCACGACCACCAAAGGATCGAGCTCGACGACTCGGTTGGCCGCGGCCACGGTAGCCCGTTCCCAGTGCAGCGGGTGACCCAGGGACGCCAGCTCGCTTCCCGCTCTGCCGGCCGGTAGGCCGGATCGGCTGAGCCAAATGATGGGGCGTCTGGCCCTGGTCTTTCTTGAATATTTTTTAGATGACATAGTGAGCGCTGTTGATTCCAAAGGCCTCGGGATCCACGCACTTGACGATGGCCCGGCCGGCCTGGCTGGGATGACTCAGGTCTATTAGTTGGAGCTCGGTCAAACTCCGTTTGGTATCGGTGATGATCTTCACTTTGGGCTGATGCGATCGATCGGGATCGGGATTGGATTCCACCACTACCCCCAACTCTCCGGTGGTCACCAGGACGGTAGAGCCGATGGGGAAGATGCCCATGCAGTTAATGAACGCCTTGACCAGGAGAGGATCGTATCGAGCGCCGGAAGCCTTCTGGATTATGGCTAGTGCCTCGCTGGGTAAGAACTGCCGTTGATATATCCGCTTGGTCGTCATGGCATCGAAGGCGTCGGCGATGGAAACGATTCGCGTGAAGAGTCCTTGCCGTTTGCGGAGTGTGAGTTTTGGATAGCCGGTCCCGTCGTATCCGAGGTGATGTTGAAGCGCGGTGAGGATGCGATGGAGAGTTCCCGGGTCGTCGGCAATCAACGGGAAGAGAGTTCTTGCCGCGTAGACGGTATGGTTGCCCATGACAGCCCACTCCTCTTCGGTCAGCGACTCTTTCTTGTTGAGGACTTCTAGAGGGATGTGTAGTTTCCCCATGTCGTGATACAAGGCGCAGAGTCCGAG
>DATDRI010000323.1:0-12534 GCA_035291825.1 Vicinamibacteria bacterium
GTTGCCTACCGGACGGTTCCCGTCTCCCAGGAGCTTGCCAGCGCCGTTCGTCTCCTTTCCGATGGTGGCATCGACGTCGTCACGTTCACCAGCGGTTCGACGGTGAGGAGCTTCCTGTCGGCCGTCCAAGACAAGGAGCCCTTGTATGGGAAGTTCGCCTCTGCCAGCATTGGGCCCATCACCAGTCAGGCCCTTCGCGATGCGGGCTTCCAACCGACGATCGAGGCCGGCGTCTATACGGTAGACGGCTTGATCGAAGCCATCGAACGCTATTTCGGGGACGAGCCCGCCCGTCCGGAGAGCGGACAACAATCGTTGGGCTGAAAGGGAGCGATGTCCATGGGTTTTCCAACTACCCGCCTCCGGCGTCTCAGGCGGAGCGAGCCGCTGCGGAGAATCATTCGAGAAACAAGTCTCGACGTCTCCGATCTCATCTACCCGCTGTTCGTTTGTCCGGGCAAAGGCGTGCGCCGAGAAATCGCCTCGATGCCAGGGAACTACCAGCTGTCGCCGGACCGGATCGTCGAGGAGTGTCGAGAGGTCGCCGAGCTGAACATCCCGGGAGTGATTCTCTTCGGGATTCCCGGCCGCAAGGACGAGAAGGGATCCGAGGCTTACGATCCGGAAGGCATCATCCAGACGACCGTCCGCTCCATTAAGGAAGTGTGTCCAGGTCTGCTGGTGGTGACGGACGTCTGCCTTTGTGAGTACACGAGCCACGGGCATTGCGGTCTGGTAAGAGGAGAGGAGATTCTCAACGATCCCACGCTCGAGCTCCTGGCTAAACAAGCGGTCTCTCATGCCCAGGCAGGAGCCGATATTGTCGCACCTTCCGACATGATGGACGGTCGGGTGGGAGCGATCCGAAAGGCACTGGACGGTGCCGGTTTCCAGGAGACACCCATACTTTCCTACGCGGCCAAGTACGCCTCCAGCTTCTACGGACCTTTTCGCGATGCCGCGCAGTCCGCACCCCAGTTCGGCGACCGTCGCTCCCACCAGATGGACCCGGCCAACGCCGACGAGGCGATGCGTGAGGTGGCCCTCGATCTGGAAGAGGGTGCGGACATGGTGATGGTAAAACCCGCGCTGCCCTACCTGGATGTGGTTTACCGGGTCAAGCAAACCTTTCGCGTGCCGGTGGCGGCCTACCAGGTGAGTGGCGAGTTCGCCGTGATCAAGGCGGCAGGCGCCCAGGGCTGGATCGACGAGCCTCGCATGGTCATGGAGACCCTCACTGCCATCAAACGAGCGGGAGCCGACGTCATTCTCACCTACTTCGCGAAAGACGTGGCGCGACAGCTCACCCAAGGCACAGATCGCTCCGAGAATTGATGACGAATCGCAGCGAAGAGCTCTTTCACCGCGCCCAGCAGAAGATACCGGGAGGGGTCAACTCTCCGGTGCGAGCCTTTCGCGGCCTGGGCATCACGCCACCGTTCATCACTTCCGGCTCGGGGAGCCATATTCGGGACGTGGATGGACGCGACTACATCGACTACGTGGGCTCCTGGGGACCCCTCATCTTCGGACACGCGCATCCCAAGGTGCTGGAAGCGATTCGGCGAACGCTCGAGCACGGTACCAGCTTCGGCGCACCCACCGAGCTGGAGCTACAAATGGCGGAGAGGATTTGCGACATGGTCCCCTCGGTGGACATGGTGAGGATGGTGAACTCCGGAACCGAGGCTGCTATGAGCGCGGTTCGACTGGCCCGGGGCGTCACCGGGCGAGACGCCATCGTCAAGTTCGCCGGTTGCTATCACGGACACGCCGACAGTTTTCTCATCAGGGCCGGATCGGGAGCGCTCACACTCGGTGTACCCGACAGTCCGGGAGTGCCGCACAAGCTCGCCGCGGATACTCTCATTGCTGACTACAACGACCTGGAATCGGTTGCCGCGTTGTTCGCGACCCATCCCCAGCGCATCGCCGCCGCCATCGTGGAGCCGGTCGCCGGAAACATGGGCGTTGTTCCCCCTGCCCCCGGCTTTCTCCAAGGGTTGCGAAGGATCTGCGACGAGCACGGGTCGCTTCTGATCTTCGACGAGGTCATCACTGGCTTCCGTCTGGGAAGGGGAGGTGCACAAGAACGCTTTGGCGTTCTGCCGGATCTGACCGTGCTCGGGAAGATCGTGGGTGGTGGTCTCCCGGCCGCCGCCTACGGCGGCCGGCGTGACGTCATGGAGCAACTGGCACCCTGCGGCCCCATCTACCAGGCCGGCACGCTCTCCGGGAATCCGCTCGCCATGAGCGCCGGAATGGCCCAGCTCGACCTGCTGGAGCAAGACAAACCGTGGGATAGATTGGAAGGAACGTCCTCACGACTCGAATCGGGTTTTCGAGAGATCATAAACGCCATGGGGCTCCGCCTGGCCGTGAACCGCGTCGGCTCGATGATGACCGTGTTCTTCGCCGATCCCGAGGTCAAGAACTACTCGGACACGGCGCGCGCTCAAACCCAACGTCATGCCGCCTTTTGTCGCGAGATGCTGCAGCGCGGAGTCTATCTGGCGCCCTCCCAGTTCGAGGCCCTCTTCATTTCCGTCGCCCATAGTGAGCAGGATGTCGAGAGGACACTGGAGGCTGCCCAGGCCAGCCTGGCAAAGGCTTTCACTTCCTAGACCAATGGCCGGGATCCGCGTCGCCTCGGTTGAGGATGTCCCGGAGGGCAAGGGAATCGTGGTGGTCGCGGAAGGCAAGCGCCTCGCCATTTTTCGAGATCGCGGAGAGTTTTTTGCTCTCGATGAGACCTGTCCGCACCGAGGTGGCCCACTCCACGAGGGCTTCGTTCGGGAGGGAGTCGTCGCCTGCCCCTGGCACTTGTGGCAGTTCGATCTTCGTAGCGGCCTGTCGCCGGTCAACCCTCTCTCCAAGGTTCGCTCCTACAGAACGCGAGTGGAGGGAAACGACCTGATGGTCGATCTAGCGGAGGAACCTGCAAGAACCAATTGCTAGATGGATTTGTCAGTTCTTTGCGGTTTCGCGAATCTTCTCAAGGGCTTCCCGGGTCAGTTCGCGGCATCCCAACTTGGTCGGGCCGTGACCGTCCAGAGTATGGAAGTCGGATCCGCCGGTCACCAGGAGGCCCAGCCGCTTTGCCATATCCAGATACCGGGCTGCCAGCTTCTGTCCGTGCTCGCTGTGGTACACCTCGAGCGCCTGAAGGCCGTCGTCCACCATCTCGGGGATAAGCTGGTCGCGCTTCAACAATCCCGGGTGGGCCAGCGAGGCGACGCCGCCGGCGCGCCGTATCAGCTCGGTGGCATCTCGTAGGGTAACCTTTTCATAGCCAACGTAGGCCGGGGCGCCATGTCCCAAGTATCGGTCGAATGCCTCTGAGAAGCTGCTGACCACTCCTTGGTCGACCATGACCTCCGCAACGTGCGGCCGCCCCACCGTTCCGTGAGTGGATTTGGCGAACACGTCTTCCGACTCGATATGAATTCCGATGGCATCCAACTTTGCCACGATACGGTGGATGCGCTCGATGCGCCTCTCCCGTGCCTGTGAGAAGAACTCCACCAACCAGGGCTCGCGGTGTCGAACGAACAGACCCAATACGTGCACCGACTCGTCTTTGTAATTCGCGCTCACCTCGACGCCGGCGATGACTTCCAGCGCCTTTGTGGAACGTTCGGCCTCCGCTCGCGCCGCGTCGATCCCTTCCACCGTATCGTGGTCCGTTACCGCAAGAGCGGACAAGCTCTCTTCAATCGCCTTCCGGACGAGCTCAGCAGAGCCGAGTCGCCCGTCGGATGCAGTCGTATGGGAGTGGAGATCGTAAAGTGCTTCCATTGTTTGATTTGAGTCGGACTTTTCATGCTACGGTGCACCTTGACTGTTGTCAAGCTCGCCTTTACCATGAGTGACAATGATCAAGAAGGTGCTACGGCCTCCTCTGACGTTCGGGGAACGGATTTACATTCTGGGCGTAGTGCGGGGCGTCCTGGTCACCTCCCGCCATTTCTTTCGCAATATGCTGCTTCACATTGCCCATCGCTTTAGAGTCAAGTCGGACGAAACCGCCGCCGTGACATTTCAGTATCCCGAGCAAAGAAGACCGTTCGCCCGCCGCCACCGATCTCGCCATCGTTTGACCAAACGCCAAGACGGCACACCCCGTTGCGTGGCGTGCATGATGTGCGAGACGATCTGCCCTGCCTTCTGCATGTTCATAGTCGCCGGCGAGCACCCGGATCCAAACATCGAGAAGTATCCGATGGTATTCGATATCGACTACAGCAAGTGTGTCTTCTGTGGTCTGTGCGTCGAGGCCTGCCCAGAGGACGCGATTCGCATGGACACCGGGATTCTGGAAATAAGCGCTGGCTCGCGCCGGGAGTTGATTTATGCGAAAGACAGGCTACTCGGGTGAAGGGAGCGCCTCCTTCGCTTGACACTCCTGACGGGCGTCTGTATACTTTAGTCTGACTAATCTGATAGGGATTGTTCATCCTGGTCGTAAGGATCAGACAAACACAGACTTAGAAGAGGCGTAACCGATGTTGACCTTGAGTTCAACGGCTGCAGGCAAGGTAAAGGAGTTCCTCGTTCAGCACGGTAAGCCCGAGGCGGGCCTGCGAGTGCGGGTGGTCGGCGGGGGCTGTTCCGGGTTCCAGTATCAGCTTGCTCTCGACGAGCAAGCCGGAACCGAGGACAAGGTTTACGAAGAAAACGGTGTGAAACTGTTCGTGGACGCCAAGAGTCTCCTTTATCTCGAGGGGACCGAGATCGACTACGTGGAAGACATCATGGGCTCTGGCTTTCGGTTCACCAACCCTAACTCGAAGGGAACCTGCGGCTGCGGAGAGTCTTTCCAGGTCTAGCCGTGTCGGCCAGTGGCCGCACCTAACTCATCGCGGTACCCTCGGAGCTCGCCGGGGGTATTTTTTTGCTTTCCAATCAAAACGCGGAAGACGGGTGCGGCATGGGCTCAGGCGACATCTCCCTCTATGAACCCTTCGAGCGGTTGGTAGACATCCAGATCGAGGGGAGCTCTTTCGCCGTTCCCGAGAACAATGTTCTCCTCCGCTGCGTGCAGTTCATCGTCGACGAGGTGGCTCTCGGCCGATTTTGCTGGAACAACGAGTGCGGCAACTGCGAGCTCACCTGGCGGACGCCAGACCAGCCAGAGCCGCAACGGGTTCGCGGGTGCCAGACGGTTGTGCGCGCGGGAATGATCCTCGCTGAGCTCACGCCCGATCTGAGATACTGGCTTCAGGGCAAACTGAAGTAGCGCCCGTCTTGCCGCATGACGAGCTAATGACGAGATGAGACGGTGATGGGGACCGTCGTTTTCCTCCTCGCCGCTCACTTGGCGTCGGGCAGTCTGATCATTACCGCGCTTCTCGCACTTCGGAACCGCCTTCCCGACTCCTTCCTCCGATTCTGCCTCGCCGCTTCAGCTCTTTCCGCCGCCGTCGCCAGCATACTGAGCAGCGGCGAAGTGGCGCTCGCCTACGGTGCCGTGGCAGCGGTGGCCTTTTTGGCCTATTGGCGGTTGCGTCGGTCGGGAAGCTCTCCCCTCCTTCCGGTGGTGGGAGCAGCAGCCGCCGCTTCCATAGCTCTTGCCCTCGAGTGTCGTGGAAACGAGTCGGCTGGATGGCTGCTCTGTACAGCGGGGTCGATCGGCTCGGCTCTCCTACTCGGTTCGGTAACGGTGAGCATGGTCCTCGGCCATTGGTACCTGGTGGACACCAGCCTCTCCATCGCTCCCCTGAAGGAAGGAGCTCTATGGTTGATGGGAGCGGTGGCGGTGCGGTGGCTGAACGTGGTGACCGTCTTGGCGCGCGAGGGGTGGGAAGTGGTTCGAGTGACGCAAGCCGCCGATGTCTTCTATTCTACGCTCGGGCTGTTCTTTCTTTTTCGAGCGATCACCGGACTGATCGCTCCCTCGTTACTCGCTGGCCCGATCTGGCAAACGGTAAGGATGCGCTCGACGCAGTCCGCTACCGGCCTCCTCTACGTCGCCCTGGTGCTGGTGCTCTTTGGGGAGCTGATAGCGCAGTTTCTCACGTTCGCCACCGGCTTTCCCCTATAGAGATCGACGGATGGGCCTGAGATCTGGGGAAGCTCTGTGAAATCCTTCACGGTGGGCTTCTTCTGCCCCCAATGCTCTCGCTACTACGAGTATGAGCTTTCTCCCACCGAGACCCTTCACACTTGTGCTCAGTGTGGCCACCAGTCGGAAAGCCATCTCAGCCAGGCGCTTCTGGCAGGCGGTTCGGTCGATCGATGTCCACACTGTGACAACAAAGAATTCTTTTTGAGAAAAGATTTCCCCCAGCAGTTAGGATGTGCGGCGGTAACCGCGACCATAGCGCTTTCCACGTTCGCTTACGCCGTCTGGGGTTTCCTCTCGTCCCTGGCCGTCCTGGTGGTGGCCAGCGTGATCGACTCCCTGCTGTACTACCGCCTCGGGGAAGTGGCGGTCTGCTATCGATGTCATTGTGAGCTTCGTGGGTTCCCCGTCAATCCGGAGCACGGACCCTTCGATCTCAATCGGGCCGAAGAGTATGAGGAGGGCCGGTAGTTACCTTGCTCAGCTCGTTCCTAGCCGGGTCCGACCCTAGGCCGGGTCGATGGTCACCAGGGGGTGATGGGGAGCCTGGAGCATATCGGCCATGGTCACTTTGCTCAGGAAGTCCACCGTCTGCCTTTGCGCCATGGTCCAGACGTAGTGCATTTCACAAACGTCGACGATCGAGCAATCATCATGTTGCCCGTCGACGCACCGGTTGAGCTTCAGGGACCCCTCCACCGCCTCGATGACGTCCAGGAACGTTATCTCGGCGGGAGTTCTGGCCAAAGCGTATCCTCCGTGAGCACCTTGCAGCGATTTCACGACGCCGCGGTTGGCCAGAATGGGAAGGATCTGAGCTAGGAAGGCTTGCGGGATGTCTTTGGCCTTGGCGATCTCGCTCACCCGACCGTACCGATCCGAGCTCAAGCGTGCAAGATAGATGACCGCCCGTAAGGCATAGTCGCTCTTGCGCGACAGTTCCAGCATGTTCTATCTCGCCCGACCAGCCGCTCAGGCTATGCGGCAATTATAGTGCAGTCGCCCGGGCCGTTCAAGTTGGCGGCCGAATAGTGCCGTTCAGGCCGGGATCGGTACCATTCGCCGACACTTGCGGCGTGGCGAGCAATTGACGGTAGGTTCCCGCGCCGATAGCATGCACGCATCTATGGATCTCATCATCTTCGATCTGGACGGCACTTTGGTCGATTCCCGCCGGGACATCGCTACCTCGGTCAACGAGCTCCTCTCTCGGATGGGGCGGCGCGAGCTCCCGGCCGAACGGATCTTTGATTTCATTGGTAACGGCGTACGGACCTTACTGCAGCGCTCTCTAGGAAGCACCGTCTCGCAAGACGAGATAGACCGTGCGGTGAAGCTATACCTACCGATCTATGGAAGCCACCTTCTCGATACAACGCTCCCCTATCCGGGGGTGCGAGAAGCCTTGGAAGCACTACTCCCGGGAAGGAGCATGGCCGTTCTCACCAACAAGCCAACCAGAGAGAGTCTGGCCGTGCTGGAGGGACTAGGCCTCGAGCGTTACTTCTGTCAGGTTTATGGAGGCGAGAGCTTCCGTGAGCGCAAGCCGCATCGCATGGGAGTCGATTCCTTGATAGGAAGCACCGGGGCACGACGAGAGAGAACTCTAATGGTCGGTGACTCTCGAGTGGACTTCGAAACCGCGCGCAACGCTGAGATCCCGGTCTCCCTCGTCACCTACGGTATCGGGGCCGCCGAAGTCCGGACCCTTTCTCCGGACTACTTCATCGACGATCTGAGACAGCTCCTCTCTATCGTGGCTTCGCGCCCATGAAGCTGGTCCCGTCTTCCCGCCTCCCAAGGTTGTTCTCTTCCCCATGACCAGCCTTCCCGTCCATAACGGGCGATGGAGCATATTGCGTCTCACCATCTTGTAGTGCTACGCTCTTTCATCCACAACCCCTAACGGGTCGGTTCCGGTTTGTTGGCTGAGTTCGAACGGAACGTGGGCGTATTCCGTCAGAGGTTGCTCGAATCCCGCGATGAGTAAGGTTCCGTCGGCCCGGGGCAGACCGCCTGCTCGCAGAAGTGGAAGTCCGTCGCCCTCCATATTGGTCATTGATGAGGAGGCGGCCGTCCGCAAGCTCATGTCGGCCACCCTGAGACAGAACGACTACGCTGTGGAGGACGTGGGGAGCCACCAGCAGGCACTAGAGGCCTTGTCGCTTCGCGCTTTCGATCTGGTGATCAGCGACCTTCGTCTTTCCGGCGTCGACCCACTGGAAGTGCTGCAATCCGTCAAGCGCTTGTCGCCAGAGACCGAGGTCGTCGTCATGGCCGCCTCGAGTACGATGGAAAAGGGGTTGCAGGCTATCGGAGGTGGAGCCTACGACTATCTGACGAAACCATTCCAGCCCCAGGAGCTGATCCTGGTGGCTCGCCGTGCCCTGGAACGGAAGGTCCTGATGAACAAGGTGCGGGTGCTGGAAGAGATGGTGCGCGGGCGGCCCTCTTTCGAGGGTATCGTCGGCAGCTCACGGGCGCTGAGCGGCGTCTTGAGAATGGTCGACCAGGTGGCTCGTTTGGACTCCACCGTACTGATTTCAGGTGAAGCCGGCACGGGTAAGGAGCTCATCGCTCGCGCGCTCCACGCCCTTTCTCGCCGGCGAGAAAACCCCTTGGTCGTTATCAACTGCGGAGCCATCCCCGAGAACCTTCAGGACCGCGAAATCTTCGGGCACACCGGGGGGGATCCCGGCGGCGCTTCATCCAACCAACGTGGTTTGTTCGAGGAAGCGCATGGTGGCACCGCCTTCCTAGACGAGGTAACGGAACTGTCCCTGGCGGCTCAATCGAGAATGCTGCGTCTCCTCCAGAACGGTGAAGTGCAACGGGTAGGAACTCCCGTCAGTCGCAACTTGGACGTCCGCATCATCGCGGCCACCAAGGGTGACTTGGAGAAGTGTGTTGAGGAGAGAACGTTTCGAGAGGACCTCTACTACCGTTTGAACGTGATCTCGATTCAAGTACCCGCCTTGCGCGAACGCACCGAGGACATTCCGCTCCTGGCACAGCACTTCCTCAAGACCACCGCCGGGAAGCTGGGCAACCCGCAACCGGCCATCTCGCCGCGCGCCATGTCGGTTCTGATGGCCCATCCCTGGAAGGGTAACGTCAGAGAAATGGAGAGCGTCATCGCAAGAGCCGTCGCTCTAGATCGAGACGGAGTCCTCGGTCTGGACGACCTTCCGTTTGCCGACTCCCAGACAGTCGCCGACAGGATCATCGACCGGGCCAAGAGCAAATCTATGACCCTCAGCGAGCTGGAGCGCGAGTACATTCTGGAGATTCTCACCGAGTGTGGTGGGGGTCGCAAGAGAACCGCCGAGAGGCTCGGGATCACGACCGCAACACTTTGGAGGAAGCTTAAGCGGTTCGAGAAGGGTGTTTGAGTACGTTCGCCTGGCGCTCGGGCCTACTCGGGAATGGTAAAGGTCGGGTCAAGGACTCGCACCTGCTCGAAGACTTTCTCCGCTCGTGAATGTAGCCCGCCGTCTCGATAGAGTTTGCCCAGCGAAAGGAGATATTCTGGTTTCCATGGATCCAACTTGATTGCGATTTGCAGGTTCCGCTCGGCATCCTTGCGCCACTTCGGGTTCTCTTTTTGTGCCATGGCGAGCAGGTGGTAAAGCCCTGCATCGTCACTAACGATCTCGATTGCCTGCTGGCAGAGTTGGATCGTCATCCAACAGTCGCCTCTGAGGTAGGAGTCCTTCGCCTGGGCAAAGAGGGCCTTGCCTTCTTTTTCCGACCGCGCCGGCCTCGGTTCCTTCGTTTCCTCCTTGGGAGGAGCGCTCCACTTCTTGTTTTGCTTCTCGTACTGCCGCTCCTTCCGAGTCAGTTGGTCATATCCCTTGGCGTTTTCCTCGGTAGAGAGTGTTTCGTATGCTTCCCTAATCCGATGGAAAAAGTGGGAGAGCTTCTCCTGGAACTCCCGATCTCGAATATGATGATACCGGTCGGGATGATAGAGGCTCGTCTTCCCACGGAAGGCCGCGCTTATCTCCTCCTTTGAGGCACCTCGCTTGACCTCCAGGACTTGCCAGTGATCCTGGCCTTGGCATTGCTGGTACAGATTCTCGACCTCTCGTTTCGCGCTTGCTTGGGCGTCCACCGCTACTTCCAATGGCTGGGAGGACCCCGGCGGCGGCGGAACCGGCTCCTCAGGCGAACGTTCCGTGGGGCCAGAGGGTTCGTTTGCCGACTCCTGTCTCGGTTCAGCCTCCTCAATAATCCCGGCTTCCAATAGCCCCAGCAACGTGCGGGCCGTCTCCCTTTCGGAAAGGGGGCTCACCGAGGCGATGCTCTTGGGTGACTGGCTCCCGTCGACCCGCGAGAGAATGAAGCCTTCTTCGGGGCTCAAGGTAACATCCTGTAACCGCAGCGCTGGATCTCTGGCAAGGCTTAGGGGGCGCTCCCGGGAAAGTAGGGTCTTCAGTTGATCGTCGATCCGAGCAGAGCGACGAGCGGCTTCCACCACCGCGGCGGCAACGGAAACCGGGTGCGAGACGGTGGATTCTACCGTCTCCGCATCGGTGAAGACGATGCGAATCGGCGGATGGATGATCAAGGAACAAACGATATCCAAGAGTTGTATTCGGACGAACCTCTCGATCTCGTCCTTCTGAATGACGCGCAGCTCCGCGAGAATCTCACCCAGCTTCCATCCGCTCTTGATGAAGCGCGCCGCATCCTCGAATTGCTGGCGGGTTATCCTCCCGTGCCGCATCATGACCTCGCCCAAGCGATCGTCGATGAGGGAGGATCGAGCCCCGATCACCAGCCCCTCCCGAAAGGTGACGCTACGCTTGGCGTCTGCCCCCTCGCATAGCAGTACGCCCGTCCGCCGGCCCAAGTAGAGTTTCCGCAAAGCTTCGGTCACCCGGGTGTTCACTTACCACCTCGTCCTGCGCACTTTCTTACTAAATTGTACTAGACTCAGTTCCGGTCCGCGTGACGAAAACGGCGTTCTCCAACACTGGCTAGGTAAGACCTCCCGCATGCATCTCCTTGACCCGTGGGGACCTAGCGGATACCCTAGGCGATTGCGGGTCTTCATGTTCACCTCTGGAGAGCGGGAAGTCCGACGGTGAGCCTCGGGAAGAACCATGGCAGCTATCCCCGACTGGATAGGCAAGTACGGGTCCTGGGGAGAAGACGACCGGCCGCGTCGAGAATCTGAGGCTTGACCGCCTGACGCCCGAACAGAGGACCCCCAAATGATGGCGCGATTCAGATCGCGGTTCCAGAGTGGCACCGAGCGGTCGTCCGCGGGAGGAGCCCGCATCGAGAGGCTTCGTCGTTTTCAGACGACCTTCTCGTTGGTCTACTGGTTGGTGGTACTCCTCGTCCTTGCCTATACCTTCTCCCCTCTGGCTCGAGCCGCAGACCGTCCGCTGCTCGTCGGCCTGGCGCTCATAGCCGCGACACTGAATCTCGTTTTGCTCAACATCCATCCTCATCGCCTTGGGAACTCCTACGGGGTTCTGGGGATGGTTCTTGTCACGTCCGGCTCTGCCTTGGCACTCGTTTACTGGACCGGTCCCCTCGCCTCACCTTTCTTCGCCATCCTTCTGCTTATCGTACTCGCCGCGTCGCTGGTGCTCAGCCGTGTCGCTGCGGTTGGGCTGGTTGCCGCCATCTCCCTGACTTTCCTGGGCCTGGTTTCCCGCCACGTCGACCTGAGTACTGCTTCGTATCTCCCCGCCGCGGTTCAGCTCGCCTCGCTCTGGATGATGAGCTACCTGGGAGGGTTCTTGTCCCAAGAACTGGCGCTCACCGCTAACGATCCCGGTCACCGGGAGCTCGAGCAACGAATCCGAGATGCCCTGCAAGGTGCTCGAGATGTTTTCGCCGGTTCCATCAACGATCTCAAGAACGCGCTGGATGAGGTGCTGGAGAGAGTCACCTTCGCCCTCGGCGTCCCCGCGGCAGGCGTCTTTCTCCTCGATGAAAAGAAGAAAGGCTTGATCCTTACCAGTCACAGCGGTTTGCCCAGCGATCTCGCCGAACTGGTAGCGGTCCAGCGCCTCTCCGAGCCCGGGGCGGGCCTCGCCAGTCGAGCAGCGCTCCAACGTAAGCCGGTGGTCTTGGACGATCTCATTACCGATCCCCTTGTCGAGGAGTTCCGTGAGGCAATTCTCCTTTCCGGGTGGCGCTCGACGGCTTGTTTGCCCATGGTCTCGCGAGGAAAGGTGGTGGGCGTCCTTCAACTCTTTGCCGATGAAATGGGCTTCTTCACGGAGACTCGTCTCGCTGCCCTGGCTTCTTTGACCAGCGAGCTCGGTCTTTCGATTGAGAACGTCTCCCTGGCGGAAGAGGAGAGAAAAAGGCGGACCGAGCTCGCCGCCCTCCATGGCGCGGCCAAAACGATGAGTACCACGCAGACGCTCAAAGATGCCGTGCAGAGCGCCCTGGACGCCATAGAGCGTCTCGGTTTTCCGCGCGCCAAGCTCTTACTACTCGATGAA
>DATDRI010000324.1:0-18323 GCA_035291825.1 Vicinamibacteria bacterium
TCTTCCAACCCTCGGCGCCCGACGACAACCCGCTTTCGCGAAGCGTGTCGCGTGACTGGGAGAAGATCTACCACGACCAGTACCGCTATGACCGCACCTTCGATTGGGTCTGCTCACCGAACGACACCCATGCCTGCCGGATAAGGGCCTACGTGCGGAATGGCATCGTCGTTCGAAGCGGCGCGACCTATGATTACCAGGACTACGCCGACCTCTACGGCAACAAAGCCACCGCCAACTGGAATCCCCGGCAGTGTGCCAAAGGGTATACATTTCAGCGTGTCATCTACGGTCCCTATCGTCTCCGTCATCCCATCGTTCGAAAGGGGTGGAAGGACTGGGCGGACGCCGGGTTTCCCGAGCTGACTCCGGAGTTGAAGTCCAAGTACATGTTCGATCGGCGGGGCGACGATGTCTTCATCCAGATCAGTTGGGAAGACGCTTTCACCAAGATCGCTCAGGCCTTTACTGCGATTGCTCGTCGCTACAGCGGTGAGGAGGGCAAGAGACTCCTCCTCGAACAGGGATACCAACCGGAGATGGTGGACGAAATGGGCGGAGCCGGGACCCGCACCCTTAAGATCCGGGGTGGAATGGGACTTCTGGGGGTACTGGGCAAGTACGGCATGTATCGCCTGGCTAACTCTCTGGCTCTGCTAGATGTCCACATCCGCGGCGTCGCACCGGAAGAAGCGAAGGCTGGCCGGACGTGGTCCAACTACACCTGGCACGGCGATCAGGCTCCGGGTCATCCTTGGGTTCACGGACTGCAGACCTCGGATTGCGACTTCAACGACCTCCGTTTCTCCAAGCTCATCATCATGGACGGCAAGAACCTGGTGGAGAACAAGCTCACCGATTCCCATTGGTTTATCGAGTGTATGGAGCGAGGCGGGAAAATCGTCGTCATCGCTCCAGAGTATGGGCCTCCTTCCACCAAAGCCGATTATTGGATCCCGATCCGGCCACAGACCGACGCCGCGCTCTGGCTCGGGATCACCCGCTCGATGATGGAGAACAAGCAGTATGACGAACAGTTCGTGAGGCGCTTTACCGATTTTCCCTTGCTGGTTCGTCACGACAACTTGAAGCGGCTGCGGGCGCACGAGGTCTTCCCGGACTATGAATCCTCTCTGGCCAGCGACGGACCCTCGATGAAGATTCAGGGGTTGACGCCCGAGCAACACCGGCAGCTCGGTGATTTCGTCGTTTGGGACGAAAACGAAAAGGCGCCTCGCGCCGTGACGAGAGACGACGTTGGACAACGAATGGAAGCGAAGGGCGTCACTCCCGCCTTGGCGGGCACCTTCCCGGTGCGCCTGGCGGATGGTACGACGGTGACTTGCTCCACGCTTTGGAGTCTCTATCAGACTCATCTGGCGGACTACGACATGGACACGGTTTGCGACATCACCGGGGCTCCCCGGAATCTAGTCGAGCGACTCGCCCAGGACATCGCCACCATGAAACCAGTGGCGATCCACCAGGGAGAGGGCATCAATCACTGGTTCCACGCCACCGAGATGAACCGCGCTTCCTACCTGCCGCTGATGCTGACCGGCAATATCGGAAAGCCCGGGGCGGGAGGCCACACCTGGGCCGGGAACTACAAGGCCGCCCTCTTTCAGGGCTCTCCTTGGACCGGACCCGGCTTCAAGGGTTGGGTGGCGGAAGATCCCTTCCAGCTCAACCTGGACGCAGCCGCCAGCGGCAAGGACGTGGTGGCTCACGGGTATACCAAAGACGAAGAACCGGCCTACTGGAATCATGGAGACAAGGCCCTGATCGTCGAGACTCCGCGATACGGGAGGAGGAATTTCACGGGCACGAGCCACATGCCGACGCCCACCAAGGCGCTGCTCTTCAACAACGTGAACCTCATCAACAATGCCAAGTGGGCCTACGAGATGATCAAGAATGTTAATCCCAATATCGAGATCATCGTCTCGATGGATATCCAGATGACCGCCTCCATCGAGTACTCGGATATGGCGTTACCGGCAAACTCCTGGCTCGAGTTCGAGGACCTGGAGGTGACGGCAAGCTGCTCGAACCCCTTTCTGCAGATCTGGAGGGGCGGCATCAAGCCGGTCTTCGACAGCAAGGACGATCTCGCCATCATTGCCGGCATCGCCGAGGCGCTCGGCCGGGAGACCGGGGACGAACGTTTCGTCGACATGTTCAAGTTCGAGCACGAAGGCAAGCGAGAGATCTACCTGCAGCGATTGCTGGATAGCTGCACCACCACTTCCGGGTACAAAGTGGACGACCTGATGGCAGGGAAGTATGGGCCGCCGGGAGGCGCCCTCATGAACTTCCGGACCTATCCACGCATTCCTTTTTACGAGCAGGTTCACGACGATGAACCGTTCCACACCGATACGGGCCGGCTTCATGCCTATAGCGACGTGCCGGAAGCGATCGAATACGGGGAGAATTTCATCGTTCATCGAGAAGGTCCCGAGGCCACGCCTTACCTGCCCAACGTCATTGTGAGCTCGAACCCCTTTGTTCGACCCGATGACTACGGAATTCCCCTCAACGCCCAGCACTGGGATGAGCGCACCATACGGAACGTCAAGATGCCTTGGCGGCAGGTCAAGGGGACGAAGAACTTCCTCTGGGAGAAGGGGTTCCAATTCTATTGCCTGACTCCCAAGACGAGGCATCGGGTTCATAGTGGTTGGTCCAACGTGGACTGGCACATGCTCTATGACTCCAACTTCGGTGATCCCTACCGGATCGACAAGCGGGCGCCCTGCGTGGGAGAGCATCAGCTGCACATCAACCCGCAGGCGGCGCGAGAACTGGGCATCAACGACGGCGACTACGTTTACATCGATGCCAATCCCGCCGATCGACCTTACTTGGGAGCCAAGCCCGATGAGTTCTTCTACCGGGTGTCTCGCTGCATGCTGCGAGTGAAATTCAACCACGCCTACCCCTACAACATCGTGATGATGAAGCACGCACCTTTCATCGCCACCGAGAAGAGCGTCCGCGCTCACGAGACCCGCCCCGACGGGCGAGCGCTCTCCGAGAACACGGGGTATCAGGCCAATCTCCGCTACGGATCGCAGCAGTCGGTAACTCGGAACTGGCATATGCCCATGCATCAAACCGACACCTTGTTCCACAAGTCGAAGGCTTTCATGAGCTTTCTTTTCGGCGGCGAGGCAGACAATCACGCCGTCAACACGGTTCCCAAAGAGACGCTGGTGCGGGTGACCAAGGCGGAAGACGGTGGTCTGGGCGGTAAGGGCATTTGGAAACCGGCCACCACCGGCTACACGCCCGACAACGAGAACGATTTCATGAAAGTCTATTTGGCGGGCGCGGTGACACGCGTCAGGAGAAGCTAATGAGCCCTCAGCTCACGCGCAGTCGCGAAGTCGACGGAGCGTGGGGCGCTGGGGGTGGGGCCCCGGCGCCCTTAAGGAGATGAAATGCCTTACGACGATCCTGACCCCACGGATCCGAACGTACTTGTCGGGGTTTCCCTTCCAGGCGACGAAGAGTCAACGCGCGAGATGGCGGTCGCCCTCGCCGAGGAGTTCGCGGCCCTTGGCTTCGACGGGGAGCGTCTGATGAATCTCTTTCGGCGTCCCCACTACGCCGGGGCGCACCGCGCTTATCGGCTCTTGGGGGAGGAGGAGATCCGGCGCATCCTCAGGGAGAGCCTCGCGGTGTGGGGGAGCTACCGGGTGGTGGTTCGCGACAAAGAGGAAGGCGGTTTGGATGAGCGAAGCGGCAGTGAGCGGCCGGTTCAGATCACGGTCCCGAAGAAAGTGGAGTAGCACCCATGCCTAACGTAAAGAACTGGCAGCTCGGACGGGAGATGGGGTATCCCTATGACGCGCGCTATCCCGATAGGCAGTTCGCCTTCGTCTTCAACATCAATCGTTGCATTGCCTGCCAAAGCTGCACCATGGCCTGCAAGTCGACCTGGACCTTCAGCAAAGGACAGGAGCACATGTGGTGGGCCAACGTGGAAACGAAGCCGTACGGAGGATATCCACAGTCCTGGGATGTGAAGATTCTGAAGATGCTTCAAGAGGCCGATCCGGACGGGCAGTATTGGCAGGCCGATCTTTCCAGTAGCCGCCAGGCGCCCTATGGCGAGTTCAAGGGCAAAACGATCTTCGAGACCAATGACACGGTGCTCCGAACGGAAAGCGCCCGTGTCCTGGGCTACCTACCCACCGACGAGGAGTGGAATTCCCCGAACATCTACGAAGACAATCCGGTCGGTCCGAAGGGTGTACGGAACGCTCTCCATGCGACCGGAACCGAGCTCCCGGTACACGACACTTGGTTCTTCTATTTGGCGAGGATCTGTAACCACTGCTCCTATCCGGCGTGTCTCGCCGCCTGCCCGCGCAAGGCCATTTACAAGCGGCCGGAGGACGGCATCGTTCTGCTCGATCAGGAACAGTGCCGGGGCTACCGAAAATGTGTGGAGGCTTGCCCCTATAAGAAGACGATGTACAGAGGGAACACCCGGGTCAGCGAGAAATGTATCGCCTGCTATCCGCTCGTCGAGGGCAGCGATCCGGAAACTGCCGGCGAGCCCATGGAGACCCGGTGCATGGCTGCATGCATCGGTCAGATCCGGATGCAAGGCCTGGTGAAGCTCGACGAGGACGGCAGCTGGGCCGAGGATCGCCAGAACCCCCTCTACTACCTGGTTCACGAGGCTCAGGTGGCGCTGCCCCTCTACCCTCAGTTGGGGACCCAGCCCAATGGCTACTACATTCCGCCCCGCTGGGTGCCGAGGCAGTACTTGGAGCAGATGTTCGGCCCCGGAGTCGAGAGGGCCATCGAGCGCTACACGTACCCCGATCGGGAGCTGTTGGCCGTGCTACAGCTGTTTCGCCGATCCAATCTCATCATCTACCGGTACGAGATCGAAGAGGGCCCGCGCGTCTACGAGGGTGAGTATCGAGGGCGGCCGTTCTCGCTCTACAACGATACGGTGATCGCTTTCGGTCGAAGAGGCCAGGAGCTCTTTCGAACACAAGTGGAAGAGCCCGTTCACGTGCGTCCGGCCGAGCACGCCAATTCCATATGAGAGGACGGGAGAAGGCACTGGACCTCGCCTTGGCGCGGGCGGTGGTGAGCCGGTTCTTGAAGATGGGCTTTCGCCCTCCCCGCCTGGAGACTCTACAGAACCTGTCCGCCCCGGCGGCGGTGACGGCGCTTCGCAGAGCCACCTTGCTGATCGGCGGGCCCGAGTTGACCGCGGAGGCGGATCTCTTTGGCCGTTGGGGGATCCCGTCCCTGGAACAGGTGGAAGGCGACTATAACCGACTGTTCGGACATACGCTGCGTGGCAGCGTATGTCCCTACGAGACCGAGTACGGGAATGCGCACGCGTTTCAGCAAGCCCAGATGCTTTCAGACATGGCGGGCTTTTATCGCGCTTTTGGACTTCATCCGGCAGACGCAGTCAATGAACGAGTGGATCACATCGCCTTTGAGCTCGAGTTCCTGGAGTTTCTCTCTCGGAAGGAAGCCTTCGCGCTCGAGCGAGACGACCGGGACATGTTGGAAGTAACCGGACTGGCTGTGAAGAAGCTCCTCGGTGAGCATCTGGGGCGGTTCGGAAGGGCAGTAGGGTGGCGCCTGCGGCAGGAAAACCGAAATGGATTCTACGGAAGACTGGGCTCGCTTTGCGCCGTTTTCCTTCGTATCGAATGTGAGAGACAGACAGTCCCGGTGGGGCCGGAAGTCCTAGAGCTGCGGTCGTCCGAAGAGGAAAGAGTTCCGATGGCATGCGGAACCGTTCACGACGGGCAAGAAACCGGCGCAACAACCTTCGAAGTCTAGCGGATGAAAATTACCTGGGAGGGGTTTCCCCTTCAATTCGACTCCCACCTCGTAGAAGAGACCGTTCTCGCTGCTTCAGAAGCTGCGAGCTCTTCCGAAAAGGATGCGTTCCGGCGGGAGAGAGACGCCATCTACGAAATAGAGACGGCAGATATCCGCGAAAGCAGTTTCCAGGAGCTGGACGCGCGATGGTTCAAGCGACTCGGAATCGCGGACGTCCTTCTCGGCCTGTTGGGTGAACATCTTTTGCTAGCCCACCGGATTTCCGGCGGCTACGTTCTTTCCGCAAGCTCGTCTCGAGACGAAGGAGCGGATCTCCATGCACCACGGGAGGAGCTCACTGAGACTGCTCTTCCGGTACTGGTGATCCGTCTCCTACCCAAGACGTTTCTGGACAGGGGACACTTGAGGATTCTCTTGCGTCATGAGTTGTTACATGTGACGGACATGCTGGATCCGGAGTTCGGATACGAGCCGGTCTTGCCCGAAACGAGCGGAGGGCCGATGCTCCAGAGATTGATCCAGGATCGCTATCGAGTCCTCTGGAACACGACCATCGATGGCCGGCTGGCGGGCCGAGGGGAGCTCTCCGCCCATGACGCGGAGCGTCGGCGGCAGGAGTTCCTGGCGGACTTCAAAATGCTCGATGGTGAAGCAGAGCGCCATTTCCAACGTTTCTTCAAGGGGCCCCGACCAAAGCATTCTGAACTCGTTTCTTTCGCGCTTGAGCCAAGGGGCTCTCATCGGAGCAACGGTCGGCTGTGTCCGCTCTGCAACCTTCCAGCCTCCAATCTTCATCCGCACCCGCGCGGACTCCCTCCACGTATCGTCGACGCCATCCGAAAGGACTTCCCTCGGTGGAAACAGCAGATGGGGCTTTGCCTCCAATGCGCGGACCTCTATGACGCACGGGCTAATTAACGCCGCTGGGCGTCAATCGACGGGTAGCTCTTACAGCAGCGTGGCCAGACGCCGCTGGCGTCATTGGGGGTTGGGCTCTTACGGGGACGTGGCCAGACGCCGGTCGGATGCCGGGCCTTGACGAGATAGCGGGACCTGGTTTATGTTGCGCGGAGAATCGAATGAGAGTTCAGAAACAGTCGCCTTTCCGTGTTTTCCTCATAAAGCCGTCCAAATACGACGACGAGGGCTACGTCGTCCGCCACTGGCGGGGGGGTCTTCCCAGTAACACCCTGGCTTGTCTTCACGGGCTCACCGAAGACGTTGGAAGAAGGGGTCTATTGGGCCCGGTGGAGTTAAAGGTCGAGGCCTTCGATGAGGCGGTGGAGAAGCTCCCCCTCGGGAAGATAGCCCGCCTCCATCGTCGAGCCGGAGAGAAAGCGGTCGTGTGCCTGGTAGGCGTTCAGACCAACCAGTTCTGCCGAGCCTCGGATATCGCTTTGGAGCTTCGCCGAGAAGGTGTCCCGGTGATGCTGGGTGGGTTCCATGTTAGCGGCGTGTTGGCCTTGTTTCCCACCGTTTCTCCCGAAATCCAGCGCTTGGTGGATGCCGGGGTAAGCGTGGTGGCCGGCGAGGTGGAGCATCGCTGGGACGGTCTCCTCCGCGACGCGTACCAGAATCGACTGCAGCCCATCTACCGATTCCTGAATGACCTCCCCGATCTTTACGACGCTCCTAGGCCCTTGATCAACCCAGGTTATCTGCGGAAATTCGTGACCTCCAACTTCGGGACCATCGATTGCAGCCGTGGCTGTCCGTTCAATTGCTCTTTTTGCACCATCATCAACGTGCAGGGGCGAAAGAGTCGCCACCGGTCCCCGGAATGCATCGCGGAGACTCTGCGCCACAACTACCTGGAGCACGGTGTCTACTTCTATTTCTTCACCGACGATGACTTCGCTCGTAATCCTGCTTGGGAGGGTGTCTTCGACAGCCTCATCGAGCTTAGGGAAGAGAAGCGTATCCCGGTCAAGTTCATGATTCAGGTGGACACGCTTTCCTACAAGATACCTGGGTTCGTGGAGAAAGCGGTTCGTGCCGGATGTAGCAATGTCTTCATTGGAATGGAAAGCATCAACCCTCGCAACCTCAAGGACGCCGGGAAAACCCAGAATCATGTCAAACAATACCGCGATCTCATGGACGCCTGGCACAGGGCACGGATAAGCACCCACGTGGGGTATATCATTGGATTCCCTCAGGACACCGAAGCGAGCGTTCGGGAGGACGTGGCGGGGTTAATGACCGACGTCCGACCTCATCGAGCCTCCTTCTTCATGATGACCCCGCTTCCCGGTTCCGAAGATCACAAGAAGTTTGTGGAGGCGGGGACCGAGTTAGACTCCGACTACAACACCTACGATTCCTTTCACGAAAGCCTGCCCCATCCACTCATGAAGAATGGCGCGTGGACCAGAGCCTACAAAGAAGCCTGGAAGAGTTTCTATTCTTTCGAGAACATGAAAGCGATCCTGTCGAGTGCCGATCCCGAGAACTATTGGGACATCTTTAGGAATTTCTATTGGTACAAGAACTCGGCCTTGAACGAAGGAGCTCATCCCATGATTAGCGGATTCTTCCGGTTGAAGGCTCGCAAGACGCGCCGCCCCGGGTTCCCCAGAGAGGGTCGGTGCGCCCACGCCTGGCGCCGGATCCCGGAGATTTACAAATACTGCCGTGACGCGCTCCGCCTGACGCTGGAAATGGAGGAGCTTTGGCTGCAGACCCGCCGGCGCAGCGAGACCGAAAGGCGCGTGGTCGAGGAGTTGGCGCGGATGAGGACCGAGCTCCACCGTAGCTTGAGGGTGTCCGAGCTGCAGACTGCGTTCGCGCGTGTCAGGTCACGCATGCCGACACTCGAGGTGCCTTCTCGCTTGAGCCTGGCCCGGGAGAAGCTCTCCATCTTGAGGGTTAGTCGACTGCGGGAAACGCGGCGAGATCTGGAGTCCTTCTGGAGTGGAGTCCATGGACGCGTCCGTCGAGGGAGGCTGTGGGTCCTTCTTCGCGTCGATCGGATCAGTCTCAACATCCTTCGGGAGATCCGGCTCACCACCGGGTTCTTTATCGCTCTCGCCGCCGGTCCGCGGTACGAGACCCAACAGAGCTAGGCGGCACTTCCGATCGCAAGAGCTGTGCAGCACGAGGGGAAGCGCCTGCCATGGAACCGTGGATGCGGGCTGGTGTCGCATCCAACCGTGCCGTCGAGAATGCTTCGCCACCTCCTTGGAGCGGTCTTCCTGGTAGGCTGCGTGTGCGGAAGCGCAAAGGCTGAGAAGCCGGAGCTCAAGGCTCTTCTCAACTTTCACTGGCGCCAGGAGAAGCTGAACACCCTCAGTAGCGATGGCGGCCTCGACCCGACATACAGCTTTGGGAACCTGAGACTGCGTTTCGGTCTGGACGTGAACTGGTCACGGATTTCCGTTCATGGTCTGGGGCAGGCGGCGGGCAGCTATTCCTTGCCCGCGAATGGGTCGTCTGGGATTGGGACGGTTTATTTCACGGCCTCGGGAGGGGAGGATGTGTCGCCGGGCCAAATCGGTCTGGCCGAGCTCAGCGTCCGACTCATGATCACGGACGGTCTCTCGACAAGCGGCGGGCGGCTCGCGCATAAAGAGGGGCTGGAGACACTTACCGGTAATTCTCGCTTCGACTGGATCAAGCAAGCCCGGCTCTCCGAAAGGCTGATCGGGACTTGGGACTGGGTCAATGTCGGCCGGCGCTTCGACGGCGCTGAGGTCGTGCTCGACCGTGAAACCTGGAACTTCTCTGCGTTCGGGGCTCGTGTGCTCCAGGGCGGCGTGGACTACCAGCATGCGTTCGAGCGGCTGGACGGCGTCGACGTCTATAGCTTCGTTCTGACCTCCAAGCGGGGAGCGTGGATACCGGGTGGCGAGCTGAGATTGTTCAACATCATCTACCGCGACGCCCGTTCGTCCACCCGGATGAGCCTAGGCGACCGGCTTCTCATCGATGGGTTAGGCGCCAGCCTAGTGGGGATCTATCCCGCCGGTCCGGGCGAAGCGGATGTCCTGGCCTGGGTTGCCTACGAGTTCGGCGATTTCGGCACAAGGAACCATTCCGCAGCGGCGGCAATCGTCGAGGCCGGTTACGGCTGGCCGCAGGCCAAAGTCGCTCCCTGGGTCCGCGGGGGGGTGGCCTACGCGAGCGGGGACGGCGATCCCGGCGACCAGGACCACGGGACGTTTTTCAATATGGTCCCCACCAACCACAAGTTCTACGGCGATCAAGATCTAAGCGCTCTGCAGAATCTAACCAACGTCTACGTTCAGTTACGCCTGCAGCCCCACCGCCGGCTGGCATTGAGCTTCGAGGGGCACCTCTTCCGCTTGAGTGACGCGGCCGATGCCTGGTACGGTGGTTCGGGACCCGCCAATAACCAGGGGTTTGGTTATGTTGCTCGTCTCCCCCGCGGCGGAAGTCAGACAAACATCGGTACGGAGTGGGACTTCATCTTGACCTGGAGCCCGCAGCCGATGCTCGGCGTGCAAGTGGGCGCCTCGTATTTCGGGAGCGGCGAGGTTGCCCAGGCGCTGTTTCCGGTCCAAGACGACTCGACTTGGCTCTACCTGCAAGCGGTCTTTACGCCCTGACCCTCTAGCGCGTCGTGGAACGGATCGTCTTGAACACGATGCGCTCGGTGGCGCCCTCGGGCCCCAGAGGCGAGAACTCGTAGACCAAGCGGGCGGTGAGCTCGGCCGTTTGCGTGCTCGGGATCAGGAACGAGAAACCCGCCATCCTCTCCTCGCCGGGAAGAATCCGGTTGTCTCTCCGGACGGAGGCGGCATGCGTGAACATTTGACCGTCTCTCAGGATTTCTTTTCCTTCCGAGTCCACCACCACCTTCTGATAGACCGTCTGGTCTTTGTAGAGCTTTCCGGTTGCCGTTTCCGCTTCCACCTCCAGGACGAGCTTCCGGCTCGGCATTCCGGTGGGAACACGGTGCCCGGCGCCGGTGTTGGATACCAATAGGCGAACTTGAATCGTTCCCGAAGACCTGGTGATCTCACCCCACTCCAGAGTCAGCGCTCTGGCCAGTTGGTCGGGGGCGTGGCCGCCTGGCATACGATGCAGGTTGATGAACTCCCGCGGGTCGCGCATCACTCTCGGATCGACGACGTTGGCCATGACCACCGGCATGTGACACCCCTGACAGATCACGTTCCGGCGGGGATACGGACCCTCGAGGTACTCGCTGTAGGTGGAGAGAATCGGGACGCCGTCCGGCGTCTTGTATTCATGGCAGCTGGCACACAGGCGTGCGGACAGGTGGAGCTCGGAAAAAGCCACGCCGTGATCCTTCGGGTCCGCGTCCTTGTAAGGTCCGCGCTTGATGTTCTCCGGGCCGCCCACCTCGAGCCGGTAGGGCACCTCCGCACCGGGATTCGCCTCGACCATGGTGTGGCAGAAGTCGCAAGTTACCGACTCCTTGGTGATGTTCCGCGTCATGGCGTAGTCTTTGGTGGCAACCGTTGTCGGCGCATGGCAGGTCAGGCAGAATTTGCGCACGTCCTCGCCCCGGCTCGCTGCCGCCTCTTCGAGAGCCTGAGTGAAAATCGGCTCGGTGGCGGCGCGCGAGTGTAGATTGGTGGTCCACGCCGCATGAATATCGACGTGGCAATGGCCGCAGACCATGGCGCTGGTGAAAGGCGCCGCGTCCATCGGGTCGGGGGCCTGAGCACTCGCCGAAGCCACGGAGAGGAGGAGTACGGACAACATGGGTTTCCAGAAGCGCATTTTGAGGCCTCCCTCGATTCAACGCTCTCGATGCAAGGTCACGCAATATCCGTTCCATATGCTCTGCCGACCAGCTATGTTATCTCACTGAAGGAAAATGTCTTAGAGCATTCGGGAAAATTATTCTCAAAGGGGTCCGTCCTTCTGGGGCTTCTACCCCTAGAACGGGGCAAATGAAGCACCGGTCCTCAGCACGTTCCTAAAATATGGAATCACGACGTCATTTGCCACCTGGACTGCGACCTCGGCCGGGGCGCCGCATGCCGCGGGAGCTCAGGGTACCGCAGGTGGGCGAGATCGCCTCCCGGCTGGCGGGGGGAGTGCGCGGCCTGGACTTCCAGGCTCTCCTCCACCGCATCGATGAAGGACCGATTCACCGTGGTAATCGGGTCGAGATCTTCGTTCAGGGCGACGAAGCATTCGCCTCGAAGAAAAGGGCCATCGAAGGCGCGGGGTTCGAGATTCTACTGGAGGCGTACATCGTGAGAGACGACGAGACGGGTCGCGACGTTTTGGAAGCTCTCGCCGCGGCGGTGGGCCGCGGAGTGAAGGTCAAGGTCCTTGCCGACGCCTTTGGATCTCTGACCACCGGGACCGCCTACTGGCGGGAAATGAAGAAGCGGGGTATCGAGGTGCATCTCTTCCACCCCTTCTTGCCTTATCCCTGGTTTCATGTGTTCCGGGACCACCGCAAGATCTTGGTTGTCGACCGCCGGGTTGGCTTCATCGGCGGAATGAACTTGGGACAAGAATACGGCTCCGTCCGCCGAAGTAAGGGGCGGGCGTGGCGCGATACCGACGCTCGAATCGAGGGGCCGGCGGTTCAGGAGATGGCCCTGGTGTTCTCGGAGGCTTGGAGCCGTGCCGGGGGAGCCAATTTGGAACCGGGACCGGTCGAGACGATGCCTTCCAGGTCGGGTGCCAAGATCCTGGTGCTGGAATCCCGGCCGGGGCGCGGTCATCAGGAGTCCGCGTCCGTTCTCGCCGCCACGGTGGCTGCGGCGCGAGACTACGTTTGGATCACCAATGCTTACTTCGCCCCTCGGCCGGTTGCGGTCGACGTCCTGGGCCAAGCAGCGGGTCGCGGAGTCGACGTGCGTCTGCTTCTTCCCGGCAAGAGCGACATCCCGGTGATGCGGCACGCCGGTCACGGGTATTTCCGGGATCTCCTGCGACGGGGAGTCCGCATCTTCGAGTATCAGAACGCCATTCTTCACGCCAAGACACTGGTCGCCGACGACTTTCTGTCGATCGTAGGATCCACCAATCTCGATTTCCGTTCGTTTCATTTCAACGCCGAGTCCAACGTGGTGGTGATGGACGAATCCGTGGCGGAGGTCATGGCCTCGGCCTTTCGAGACGATCTGGCCCATGCCGTCGAGGTGAAAGCGAAGGATTGGGGGCGGCGTTCGTGGATCCACAAGTTCGGTGATGGAGTCGCACGCCGCCTCCACCCCCTCCTCTGAATCGGAAGCGGCTCGACGGATACGTCGGTGTGTTAGGAAGCCGGCAGTCGGACGGACGAGACGGGCAGGTCTAGTCTGGGTCGGTAGGGCAGAGTGATGGTGAACTGCGCTCCCTTTCCGGGCTGAGACTCGACGTCAATGGACCCCCCGTGAGTTTCCACCACCCGCCGGCAAATCGGCAGTCCGAGTCCCGTGCCTCGCGTCTTGGTCGTGTAGAAAGGATTGAAGATCTGCGCAAGCTGCGACTGGCTCATACCAGGGCCAGTATCTCGTACGGCTATTTTGAAGCCGTCTGCGGCGCTGTAGGTGCTTACCGTTAACGTTCCCTGGGCGGACATGGCTTGAACGGCATTGATGAAAAGGTTGGTGAGAACCTGGCCAAAGAGCTCTCCATCTATCATGGCCAACGGTAGCCCGCGCTGGAACTGGCGAACGACCTGGATACGTTTCTGCGGAAGCAAGGACACCACCGCCAGGGCGCGTTCGATGACGTCGTGCAGGTCGGTCGGCTCGAGCTTGGCGGTCTTGGGCCGAGCATAGGTGAGCAGATCGCGTAGGGTGCCCTCGATGCGCTTCACTTGCTCGAGCACTTGCTGCACCACTGGCTTTCGCTCGTCCTCGGGCGGCAAGCTATCGCCCAGAACCTGGATGGCGCCCGCAATTCCGGCCAGCGGATTCTTGATCTCATGAGCGAGACCGGCGGCCATCTGACCCACGGTAGCCAACTTCTCGGATTGTATGACTTGGTGCTCGAGCTTCCGCACGTTCGAAAGATTCTGCTCCAGAGACTGGCATCCCGAGCATTCGCGAAACTCGTTTCCCAGCACGGTTTGGGTCACCAGCACCGATACCGGCTCACCGCCTTTGGTGAGCCGCTGCGCCAGGAACTCCTTGATATGCTCTCCCGGTGAGAGCGAATCGGGGGGGGCCGAGCTTTCGGAACGGGCACGCTCGGGCGCCAATTTCTCGAAACTCTGGCCCAGGATCTCGTTGGGATGGTATCCGTAGAGAACCTCCGCACCTCGGTTCCAATAAACGACCTTTCCCTCCTTGTCGACGCCGATCACGGCGTTCAAGGACTCCTTGAGAACTTGGGCGAGATGATGTTCTCGGTGCTCCAGGGATCTCTCCATTTCCCGAACTCGACGCTCCGACCAATAGAGAAAGATAAAGGCCACGAAGATGCCGGTGCTGACGCCGCGTGCGATGTGAAGTCGTTGCTGCGCTTCGGTGGAAAGCGATGGGCCGAGATAGGATTCGAAGGTCATCCACGCCGCGAAACAGAGGATGACCAGGGCAATGGAGATGCCGGCAAGCGCCAATGGCCGTCGTAGGTCCTGCCACATCGAAACTTCCGACTCCCTAATCTTGGACGCGTTCCTCGAGGTGGAATTTCTTCATTTTGTACCTCAGCGCGTCCCGGCTGATATCGAGAAGCTTGGCGGCTCGCGTCTGGTTTCCTCGAGCTCGGGTCAGGGCTTGACGCACCAGCTCCTCTTCCACCCTTTCCAGAGACGTGCCCTGGTCCGGGATGGAGAGCTCGGGCAGCTTGGCGGTCGATGGTGCAGCGGCGATCCTCGTGCCTGGGTTGATGGGCAGTGCGGATGGATCTATCTGCGGACCGTCTCCCAGAATCATCGCTCGCTCGATGAGGTTCTTCAGCTCGCGAACGTTGCCCGGCCAGTGGTATTCCATCAGCATCGACTCCGCTTCCGGCGTGAGCCCTTCGACCTTCTTGCGGAACTTCCGGTTGTAATGTTGTACGTAGTGGCGCGCCAGAAGCTTGACATCGGCACCTCGGTCCCGCAGCGGTGGCAAATCGATGGAGATGACGTTGAGGCGATAGAAGAGGTCCTGTCGGAACTTCCCCTCGTCGATCATCGTCTTGAGATCGCGATTCGATGAGGCGATGACCCGCAAGTCTACCGAGATGTCTTGGACCCCACCGACGCGTTTGAAGGTCTGCTCCTCGAGCACCCGCAGCAGTTTGGCTTGGAGACCGAGCTGCATTTCGCCGATCTCGTCCAAGAGGATCGTGCCGCCGTCCGCAAGCTCCATCATGCCCTTCTTCTGCTGGCGGGCGTCGGTGAAGGCCCCTTTCTCGTACCCGAAGACCTCGCTTTCCACCAGGTTCTCGGGCAGCGCGGCGCAGTTGATGGCCAAGAAGGGCCGCTCTCCCCGGGAGCTGTGGTAATGGATGGCCTTGGCGAAAAGATCCTTGCCCGTGCCACTCTCTCCTTGCAGCAAGATGGTGGTGGCGGGACTGAGCGCGATTTTCTTCACCATCTCGATGGCGTCGGAGAGCGCCTTGGATTGGCCTACGATGTTACGGAAGTCGAAAAGCTTTTTGTCGCGTTCTCGGAAGTGGCGTATCTCCTGACGGAGCTTGACGGCCTCCAGGGCATTTCCGACCGTCACCGAGAGTTCCTCGAATTCGAGCGGCTTGGCGACGAAGTCGTATGCACCCAACCTCAGAGCGGTCACCGCGTCTTCCAGGATTCCGTAGGCGGTCATCATGATGATGACGACCCGTGGGTACTTTTCCTTGACCGCCCGCAGGACGTCCAAGCCGTTCAAGTCGGGTAGACGGATGTCGAGCAGCATGAGGTCGGGCTCTTCCTTCTCCACCAGCTCGAGGGCAGACTTGCCGTCCGGGGCCTCCACCACCTGGTATCCCCAGTTGGTAATCTTCTGCCGTAGGGACCACCGGATGAGGTCCTCATCGTCTACGATCAGAATCTTGTGTTTAGGCACGTCGTTCACCTCGTTCATTGCCGCGCCCGGCATTCCCGAAGCCTTGACGTCTCGGGTTTGCTCGTGCTAAGCGATTAGAAAGCAAAGGATGAAGTCGAATGATTGCGGCCCTCGCTGGCTCGTCTTGGTGTCTTGTTTTCTCTCCCTGGGCATCAACGAGGCCGCCTTCATCGGTGCGGAGCGGTGCAAACTCTGTCACCGATCCATCTATGTCAGCTGGAAGGCGACCGCCCACGCCAGGGCCACCGAGAGCCTCAACCTCGAGAGAGAGACGCCCACCTGTTTGCCATGCCATAGCACCGGGCCCTCCGCTCTGCCCGGAGTTCAGTGCGAGTCCTGTCATGGCGCGGGGGGCGACTACTGGCCCCCGGAGATCATGATCGATCCCGCCAAAGTCCGGGAGGCGGGTCTGATCACAGCCAACCAAGGTATCTGCCGCAAGTGCCATGGGAACGGCCTCCCCGGACATGCCGAGGCCTTCGAGATGCCCGGCGGCAACGCGCTGGCGGCGGCCACTCACTGATCCCAGACCTCTTACCATCATAGTCGAACGGATGTCAGATTGCAGTTCTGCTGCCAAGAAGAGGTGATCCTCTAATCCATTATAAACATTCGTCTTAAAGAAAGTGGCCCTGCAAGAAGGTGGGGGATTTGGCGCATGGGAAGGGGGGTGGAGCCCAGAGCAGCTCCATTCTAAGAGCCACCGCCCGACACTTCTTCTTCCAGGAGAACGTCTTTCGAGCCAATCTCATTTCTGCCGTATCTTCCGTCGTGATGGATTGAAATTCCCTGCGCGGAATGCCCCATGGAGCTCGGCCCCGCGTCAGCGGGACACCCTTGGTTAACTCCTGAAGGAACTGGACATAGCGAACGACATTTCGAGTGGAACTGTCCTTGCATGGTGTGATGCGTGGGAGGCTGGCAATAAGAAAGGAAGGGCACTATGGCACTCGTGAAAAGAGAATCCACGTTCCCGGTCATCTCCCTGAGAAAGGAGATGGACCGATTGCTGGACGAGTTCATCGGCGAGAGATGGCCGTCGGTGTTCGAGCCCGCTGTGTTTGTTCCGCCCGTCGAGGTGGGCGAGACCCCGGAGGAAGTCTTCGTCAACGTTCAGGTTCCCGGCCTCAACAAGGAGGATCTGGAGCTAGAGCTCGCTGACGGGACTCTGACGGTGAGTGGGAAAGTCGAGGAGGAGAAGGAAGACAAGAAGAAGAACTACTACCGTCAGGAGATCCGGCGTGGGCGTTTCTCTCGAACCATTACACTTCCCGGCGAGGTGGAGTCGAACAAGGCTACCGCCGATCTGAAGAAAGGCGTGTTGATGGTGCACATTCCCAAGACGGAGAAAGCCAAGAAGCGCGCGGTCACTGTTGCCATCCAATAGCGGCACTGGGTGTTACGGCGAAACGGGATCGGAGAACAAGAGAAGGGTGAGATGCGTTCAGCATGGGGATACGTTCTGGCGGTCGTGCTCGCATCCAGCCTGGCCTGTGAATCGGGACGGAGGTCGTCGAGCGGTTTCCGTCTCCCGGAAGGAGACGTGGAACGAGGAAGGGCGGCGGTCCTAGAGCTCAAATGCCATGCCTGTCATGCCGTGGCGGGAGCTGATTTTCCCGAGCCGGTGGCCGATCCGCCGGTGCCGGTGCCGCTGGGAGGCGAGAGGCCCTTTGCCCCTACCGACGGGCAGTTCGTTACCGCGATTATCAACCCGTCCCACAGCCTGGCCTACGGGTACCTGAGAGAGCTGGTCGAAAGTGGAGGCGAATCACGCATGGCGAACTACAATGAGATCATGACCGTGGAGCAGTTGGTCGATATCGTTGCCTTTCTGCATTCCATCTATGTGGTGACGCCGCCAGCGACGTAGCTCGAGGACGTAGCCGGTCCGTCCATCCAGCTGATGTGAGATAAGGGCTCCGCCAGAGTTCGTGCCGCGGCGGCAAGGCGGGTGTCACCGACCGATCTCGCCGCCGGGCGGAGGGAAGCCGTGATGCGGGAAGCCATACGGAAAACGGTTGTCTCTCCGGCGAGCCGGCCCCACCTCGAAGACTACCAAACGACGCGGGAGAGCTTCAGCTGGGAGTCCGCCCGCAGAGAGCTGGGCGGCCTGCCGGAAGGAAAGGGCCTGAACATCGCTCATGAGGCGGTGGACCGCCACGCCGAGGGGCCATCGGGCAAACGACTCGCCATCCGTTGGTTGGGAAAGACTGGCATGGTGCGCGATTTCACGTATGCAGACCTCAAGAAGCACAGCAACCGATTCGCAAACGTGCTTGGACAATTGGGAGTCAAGAAGGCCGATCGCGTGTTTGTTCTGTCGGGTCGAATCCCCGAGCTTTACATTGCGGCTCTCGGCACGTTGAAGAATCGAAGCGTCCTCTGCCCGTTGTTCTCCGCCTTTGGTCCTGAGCCCATCTACCAGCGTCTCACCAAGGGCAATGCCAAGATCTTGGTGACGACGGAGCGACTGTATGAACGGAAGATAGCGCAGCTGCGGGACCGCCTTCCCGAGCTCCAGCAGGTGCTTCTCGTCGACGCGGAAGACGATCGGGAGAC
>DATDRI010000325.1:0-12313 GCA_035291825.1 Vicinamibacteria bacterium
AGCGGTGGACATGAAGTTTCGCAAGAGCTTCTGACATGACCCTGAACCTATCCACCGTGGCGCTCGTTCTGCTACTGGCTCCGGGCAGTGCCTCGGAACGGTACACGGGTCGATTGGTCAACGCGGTGGAGTTCCACCTGGCCCAGGGGCAGTTGAGAGAGGAGGCGAGGGCGCTGGTGGAGGTGCAACCTGGAGTTCCCTACGATCCGGCCGCGGTTCGTCGCTCTATCAAGCAGCTATTCGCCCTCGGCTCCTTTAGCGACATCAAGGTGGACGCCCGGCCGGTGGGTGACGGTGTCTCGCTGACGTTTCACCTCTACCCGCAAGTCACAGTGGGGGAGGTGCGCGCCGTCCAGGCAGCGGGGAGCGCCACCGAGGTCGCCCCCCTGCGCGAGCTTATTCTGCGAGAGGCGGCGATACATCCGGGCGAGCCCTTCGATGCCACTCGGGTGGAAGCGGCGGGAGTCGCCATCGAGAGCTGGCTCAATAGACGGGGCTTCCTATGGGCGCGCGTCGAGCCCGAGGCTCTTTTTTCGGAAGCCCGGGCCGATGTCATCTTTCATGTCCAGCCCGGGTCACCAGCGCGGGTGAGCGACCTCGGTATCGAAGGATTGCCTCCTTCTGTGGAGCAACATGCGAGACGGGAAGTCGGCCTCCAGCCGGGCGATCCCTATGAGGTGGAGTCTCTGCAGAGAAAGCTGGACCGAGTCCTCGAGGAGTGGAAGACGAGGGGCTTCTACCAAGCGACGCTTGCGGTCAGGGAGTCCCCCCAACCCCCGGATCACGTACGGATCGACATTACCGCGGAAATTGGCCCGCGTGTGCTGATCGAGGTGAAGGGGGTCGAACTGAACGAGGGAACGCGCCGCCGGCTGATACCCATCGAGACCGAGGCCAGCGTCTCGGAGGACCTGATCGAGGAATCACGGGCAAACCTGGAGGACTATTTCCTGGAACGCGGGTATCCGTCTGCCAGCGTGAACGTGGAGCGAGAACGGGTCGGCAACCAAAGACTGACCTTGATCTTCAACGTTCGGACCGGGGACCGCCTGGAGATGAGCGCCATCGAGATCGTTGGCACCTCGACCATCGACCCATCGGAGATTCTTTCTCTTCTCTCCACCAAACCCCGGGGTCGCTTTCGCTCCTCTCCTTACGTGGCCAGCGCTTGGGAAGTGGACCTCGAGGAAGTTCGCCGGTTTCTCCTCCAGCTGGGGTATCACCGCGCGGTGGTGAGCTCGGAAATCCGGGAGGTAGCGGATGAGCCGGGTGATGTCGAGCTCATCGTCCACGTGGATGAAGGCCCGCGGGCGTTTCTGGACAGCATCACCGTGCAGGGAGCCCGGCAGATCTCGAGCGAGGTCATCCTTGCCAACCTCGACTTGCGAGTCGGAGAGGTTCTGGGTGCCAGCAAGCTGGTGGGGGCCCGAGAACGTACCATCAATCTCTACCGAAACCAAGGCTTCCGGCAAGCGGTGGTCGAGCTGGCAACCGAGTTGGATGAAACCGGCACCCGGGGAACCGTGAGTCTCCTGATCCATGAAGGCGATCAAACCCGGGTGGACCGCATCATCATCACCGGCCTGGAACAGACGAGAGAGGAAGCGGTGCGCCCCCACATCGCCCTTTCGCCCCAGGCGCCCCTGTCCTCCGAAGATCTGCTCGAGACGCGACAAGGTCTGATCGGTACCGGCCTCTTTCGAGACGTGAGCATCGAAGTTCTCCCTCCCGACGCCGCCACACGCGCCAGCGACGTTCTGATTCGTCTCGAGGAGGGACCTCGGACCACGGTGGGATACGGATTTGGTTACAGCGAGCGGGACTTAGCCAGAGTGGAGGGACAGATCACGCGCCGTAACATATTCGGCATGGATCGTTCCGCCAGCCTCTTCGGACGAGCCAGCTTTCGGAGCAATCGCCTCATATTCACCTACGAGCAGCCCGACACGTTTGGACTGAAACTGCCTTCCTTCGTTTCCGCTTATCGTGAGGAGGAGGACCGAGACAGCTTCGATTTCATTCGGCTGGGAGCGGGAATACAGATCTTGAAGCGTCTGTCGACGACCCAAACCCTCTTCTTTCGATACAACTTCGAGAAGACCAAGATCTTCGCCCTGGAAGTCGACCCGGAAGAGCTCGATCGCGAATTTCGAAACATCCTGCTCTCCACGGTTTCTGTGTCTGCGATCCGGGACACTCGCGATGATCCGGTCAGCCCAACCCGAGGTGAGTTTCGTTTGCTCGACCTGGAGTACTCGGCCATGTTTCTGGGCTCTCACTCGCCTTACTTGAAAGGACTTGCACAGCAGTTTTGGTACTTCCCGGTTGCCCCCCGGTTGGTGGGGGTGGTCGCGCTGCGGGGCGGTGCTGCCCAGACGTTTCGGGAGGATCGCGACGCCCTGATTCCCATCACCGAGCGCTTCTTCGCGGGAGGAGCCAACACACTGCGTGGATTCGGACTCGATGAAGCGAGTCCCCAGACCCCGGGTGGCCAGCCGGTGGGGGGCAATGTGCTCATGCTGGTCAATCTCGAGCTAAGGTTCCCCCTCTTCAAGAAGCTCGGTGGGGTCGTCTTCTCCGACAACGGCAACGTGTACCGCCGCATACAGGTCATCGAGCTCTTGAACTGGCACTACAACGCTGGCTTCGGCTTTCGCTATGACACAGCTTTCGGGCCGCTGCGCGTCGATTACGGCGTGAAACTCAACCCCAGGCCCGAGGAAGCGCGCAGTCGCTTTCACGTGAGCCTGGGGCATCCATTCTGAAGGGAGTCATGGAAGCAACGGATCTTCTTGGCAAGCGGAGCAAGGGGGAACGACGGGCGATCCTGTGGGTTGCCGGCGCCCTGGTTCTCAACGGCGCAGCCGCCCGAGCCGAGATCGTGGATCGCATCGCCGCGGTCGTCGATCGAGACGTGATTACGCTCTCCGAGGCCGAGCAAGCTGCCGAGCTCCGCGCCCTGCGGGGACAAGAGGAGCTCTCCATGGCCGAAGTGGTGGAGCGGCTCATCGACGCCCGGCTGGTGGAGCGGGAGGTCAGTCGCTATCCGGAAGAGGCGGTACCGCAGGAACAGATTGACACGGTCCTTCAGAGCATGCGGGCGTCCTTCTCTTCCCAGACCGCCTTCTTCGACTCCCTAACCGAGCGGGGACTCACCGAGGAAGAGCTCCGCCTGCTCATCGGCAAGCAGGTAAACATCCAGCGTTATCTGGAAAGCCGATTCCGGCCTCTCGTTTATGTGTCCGACGAGGAGGTACAACGTTACTACGACGAACTACTTCGGCCCGATATCGAGGCCGCCGGCGAAAATCCGCCTCCCCGGGGCAGCATGGAAGCAAGTATCCGACGGATTCTCGAGGAGAAGGTCTTCAACCAACGCATCGACGAATGGATTGGGCGGCTCAAGTCCCGATCCAGCATTCGCCGCTACGTCTGGTAAGAGGTGGTGTCACTGGAAGCCGTCCTCGGTTGCGCTGCGCAAAGCTGCCCGCACCGTTTCCAGCCCGAACGTGTCCCCCAGTGGAAGATCGGAAAGCGTGGCGGTGATGGCAGCGGCCAGATCGGCTTGTTCAAAAGGAGGAGGGTGCGCTACTTTACCCTCGCGTAGTCCGGCCAGCACCTCCTCCAGGAACGCCAGATAGGCGGCGGCCTCCGCCCGCAGGCTGTAAGTCTCCTCGACGTGCTCTTTGGCAAAGCGCCCCATGGCCTGTCGCAGCGCGGGGCGTTTTTCAAAGAGCTCGAGAGTCGCTGCGATCTCCTTGACCTCGGGTGGTCCCAAGTCGATGCGGGCCACGGTGTATTCGGGGAACTCCACGAAGGGACCGGTGTTGGAGACGAGCACCGGTTTGCCCATTCCGAGAGTGCGGATGAGGGTGCCGGAAAGCTCGCCGGTCGATGGGAAACGGAGATTCAAGACCACGTCCGAAGCCAGCATGTACAAGTAGAAGCGATCCATCGGCTGACGTCCGGTCACGATGATCTTGCCCGCCAGGTCCGCAGCACCAGCGTAGGAGTCGATGGGAAAGCCTTTCTGGACCTCGCCCACGATCAGGAAACGAGCGTTCGGTCGATCTCGAGCGAAGAGGCGGAAACCTTCGAGCCCTTGTTCGATTCGCTTGGCCCGGGTGACGAGCCCAAAGGACGATACCAGGAAGCCTTCTTGGGGTAAGCCCAGTAGGTTGCGCGCCGCAGAAACGTCCTGGGTGGGAAGGGGCGGTGGGGGCGCGTAATGGTGGGGAGCTCTCCCGATATACTTGCCCACCGGCATGCTCCCGAACCTGCGGCGCAGCCACCGTTGCATGAACCGCGTCAGAACGAGCACTCCGTAACTTCTCTCCACGACCCTTTCGCACAGCGGGAACTTGGAGACCAGTAAGTCACTGCCCAGCGCTTGCGCGATCTGCCTTCCCAAGGCCGCTCCCCGTTCTCCGTAGGCCCGCTTCATCTCCGCAACGTAGAGCTCGACGTTGGACCGCTCCACCGACAGCCCGAGGAACAGGTGCTGGAGCACCAGGTCGTGCAGCACCACGACTCCCGGACGGCGAAGCGCGGCGTTGAGGGCGTACCGGTGGTAGGAGCTGTTTCCGAGCTGGTAGAGGTTCAGGTCGAAGCCCTCTCGCCGATCGACTTCCTCGAAATCGCTGGCGTGATGCCAGGGAAGTCTCGCCGTGATTTCCGAGTCGGAAGGCGTGTATCCATCTACGAACAGATGAATGTTCGCCCCCTCCGTCAGGTAAGGAAGGAGCTCTTCGCTGTAGTCCGCCACCCCGGTCTCCATCGGGCTGAGAGGACTCCAATAGGCGATCTTCATCGGAGAGGAGCGGTCAATTCGTCGATGACGTGGTCCCAGCCGATGCCGTTTACTTTGGGTTGTCCCTGCTCGCCCATCTCACGGGCACGTCCTCGGTTGGCGTAAAGACTCGCAACCGCCTCAGCGATGGCCTCGGCCCGTGGCTCCACCACCAGACCGTTCAACCCGTGCTCCACGAACTCGAGCGTTCCGCCAGAATCCTTACACGTCACCACCGGTTTTCCGGACATGAACGCCTCCACCGTGACGTAGCCGTAGTCCTCGTCGAGCGGGGCATAGAGCACGGCGAAGGCTCCCGCGTACAGATCGAGAAGCTCATCCTCCGGCAGGAAGCCCTTGAGCACCACCCGATCCCCGAGCCCCAACCGTTCCACCTGACGCTCGAGGTTCTCCCGTTGCGGACCGGTTCCGGCGATGACCAGTTTGGCCTGTCGCACGTGCCGGAAGGCTTCCACCAGCAGGTCGCATCGCTTCAAGGGGTCGAGCCTTCCCGCGAAGAGCGCATAATCACCGAACGACCCACGCTTGTAACGACCCACGTAGTGGGGAGGGGGGTACAGTGGCGTGGACTCGATATCGTTGTAACGCTTCAGACGAGAGGATACGTTCCGCGAGATGGTGAAGACAGAACGCGACTCACGCAACGTCTTGTTGTCCATGCGGACGATGGTTTGCCGGATCTCTTGCTCCTCGGGATCGTCGGTGAAGCTGCAGTAAGGAGTCCCGTAGAGATCGTAGACCTCGCGGTGCTGGTGGAATAGCCAGGTGAGCTTGACGGGATGTCGAACAAGATAGGACGGGAACTTGGTGGCAATGACCATATCGATGGGCATGCCGTTGGACTCGGTGATCTCCACCCAGCGCCATAGCAGGGCTTGCTTCACGAGATCCCGAACCGGGTACCATTTGAAGGGTATGTTCACGACGTCGACGGCGTAGCCTCTTGTCTTGAGCTGCGCCGCCAGCTCGCCTACCAGGATCTCGGCCCCTCCGACGATGAGGGGAGCCTGGACGGCACAAATGCAGATGGCTCGGCGGGGCATGAAACGTGCGGTTTCAGCGCTTGGGGGATGCGGACAAGGCTTCCATCCGCTGTGCGATGGCGCGGAGCTCCTCCCGGGCTTCCCGTAGCATCCCCTCGAGGTAAAGGTGGTTCTGCTCGCCGCTCTCGAAAACGAAGTCGATGCGCTTGACCAACTCGTGCACGTGACGAATCAGCTCTTGTTGCAGAATCAAGTGTCGTTCGTCGATTTCTTCCATCCGCTTGCCGTATAGACCCAGCAGGTGGTCGTAGTGGGCGGAAATGCGGTCGAGCCGGTGGTCGACGTATTCCACCAGCTCGTTGTCGAACCGAACCTGCGCGGAGTTGAGCTCCACTTGGCGTTCCACCAGAGAACCCCAGGCGAATTTCAAGAGTCGCTGGAGCGGTCCCCGCAGGGGAGCCAACCATCGTCCGATGAGCCCGGTGGGAGCGCTGTGGAGTGCCACCGACACGTTCCAGAGCTCGTTAAGGCGCTCGCGGCTCGGTGAAGTCGGTATCTCCGCGGACGTCTCCCCCGGCCGGACGGATCCCAAGGGGGCATGCGGCGGCGAGGGGACAGGGTAGGAGGTCGGCCTTACCAAAGGGAACGCTTCCGATCGCACGCGCTCCCGCGCGTCGCGGAGGGCATCCGAAACCTCCTGTTTAACGGAGTCATTGGAATCACTCACAGCAGATTTCTATCTTAGATGTCTCGAAACTGTCAAAAGACAGCTCGAGGAGGAAAAGGCGGGGGGGAGACAAGGGCACGAGGGGACGGGTTGGAAGTCCGCTCCCAGCCCGCCCCCGCCGGTCTTTTTCAATAGCGCGACATCAATAGCGAGGCATTGAGGGATCGATCCGCTCGGCCCAGGCGAGGATTCCGCCTTCCAGGTTCCTGACTTTTCGGAACCCCATCTCCATCAGGAACTGGACGGCGCGCGCGCTTCGAGGACCGCTCCGGCAGTGGACCACGATGTCGTCGGCCGAGCTCAGCTGGTTCATCGCCTGGGGAAGCTCTCCCAGCGGGATCAGCTTGGCTTTCTCCAGATGCGCGATGTTCCACTCCTGTGGCTCCCGCACGTCGAGGATGTAAACGTCCTCTTTCTTGTCCAAGAGCGCCTTCAGCTCTTCGGGAGAAATGGTGGGCACGCCCGACCGGCTCGCCGCCACCGGCTCCTGTCGCGGGAGGCCGCAGAATTGTTCGTAGTCGATGAGTTCTTTGATGGTGGCATGCTCGCTACAGAGGGCGCACTCCGGATCCTTGCGCAGCTTCAGCTCCCGGAAGCGCATCTTCAGGGCGTCGAAGAGCAAGAGCCGGCCGATGAGAGGATCGCCCTCTCCCAGGACCAGCTTGATGACCTCGAGCGCCTGCATCGTCCCCACGATACCGGGGAGGACACCCAGCACGCCACCCTCGGCGCAGCTCGGCACCAGTCCCGGCGGTGGCGGTTCCGGGTAGAGGCATCGGTAGCACGGTCCCTTCTTGGCATAGAAAACCGAGGCCTGTCCCTCGAAACGGAAGATGCTGCCGTAGACGTTCGGCTTTCCGAGAAGGACGCAGGCATCGTTGACTAGATACCGGGTCGGGAAGTTGTCGGTGCCGTCGGCCACGATTTGGTAGCTCCTGAACGTATCCAGGGCGTTCTCTGAGCTCAAGCGTTCCTGGTAGGTGTCGATTTGGATGTGTGGGTTGATTCCCGCCAGTCGTTCCTTGGCGACTTCCAGCTTCGACCTGCCCACGTCGGCGGTGGAGTAGGTGATTTGCCGTTGCAGGTTGGAGGCGTCGACGACGTCGAAGTCGACCAACCCGATGCGGCCGATGCCAGCCGCCGCCAGATAAAGACCCAAAGGAGCTCCGAGCCCACCCGCGCCGATGAGCAGCACCTGGGCCTGTTTGAGCTTGGCCTGACCTTCCATGCCCACTTCGGGCATGATGAGGTGTCGACTGTAGCGTTGAATCTCCTCGTGGCTGAAGGCGACTCCGGTAGGCGCGGTGCCGGTGGCACCGCCGGCAATCGAGGGAACGATGCTCACCACGTCCGAGTCCTTCAGGGGGGTTTCTTCTCGGTCGAGGTAGCGGATGTCTTCCTCGTTGACGTACACGTTGACGAAGCTCCGAAGCTTGCCCTCATCATTGAATAGGTGCTTGCGAAGCGGCTGATAACGCGCGGTGAGATTAGCGAGAAGCTCCGCCACGGTTTTGCCCTCGAGCTCGACCGCTTCGAGTTTATCGGTAAAACCCCGGAGGGGCGTCGGAATCATTACCTTGACCGGCATAACAATACTCCTTCTCTGGAAATCGCCCGACCTAAGCCGTTCGAAGCTCCTCGGTGTCGAAGGCGCTGCGATCTTCCTTCATGACGAAAGACCGCACTTCGGTCGGCTCGCCCTTCTGGACAGAAACGATGACGTAGGAAAAGAACGGAAACCCATGATCCAAATCATACCCCGAAGGAAACGCCGGGTGATCGGGGTGTGAGTGGTAGAAGCCCAAAAGCGTCAATCCACGAGCCGTCGCCTCGGCCTCGGCTCGTTGGTAGTCCTTGGGGGTGATGAGGAAGCGGCGGTGGCGCTCGCCGTCCCGGGAGTTGGCGAGCGGTTGCACGTGCTGCACTTCCTTGACACCGTGCTCCGAGCCCGTCTGGCTGCCGAACAGGACGCCGCAGGCCTCGTCGCGGTAGCTCTCCCGGCCATGACGGCGGATGGCCTCCAGCAGCGGTTCAGGGATCTGGATCATACTTCCATGGTCCTTCGGAAAGATATTTGTCCCCACTGTCTGGGAATATCGTGACCACCACTCCTTGTCTCGCATTTTCCGCAATCCGCAGAGCGACCACCCAGGCCGCCCCGGAAGACAGGCCCACGAAGAGACCCTGCTCCCGCGCCAGGCGCCAGCAGGCCCGGTGTGCATCTTCGGTCGAGACGGTCAAGGTCTCATCGGCGAGCGAGTCATCATAAATACCCGGCACCATGGCGGTCGCCATGTGCTTCAACCCCTCGATGGCGTGCATCGGTGAATCCGGCTGGAAGGATATACACCGGATCGCCGGGGAGAGCTCCTTGAGCCTCCGGCAGCAACCGACGAAAGTCCCGCTGGTTCCCAGCCCGGCAACGAAGTGGGTGATGCGGCCTTCGGTTTGTTGCCATATCTCTTCCGAGGTGGTCCGGTAGTGCGCTCGCCAATTGGCGGAGTTGTTGTACTGGTCGGGGTAGAAGTATCGATCGGGCTCCGAGGCGGCGAGCTCGCGGGCCTTGAGTATGGCGCCGTCGGTTCCTTCCAGCGCGTTGGTCTCGATGATATCGGCACCATAGGCCCGGAGAATCTGCTTTCTTGCCTTACTGGCATTGGCGGGCAGGCAGAGGCGCACCGGGTAACCCTTCGCCGCCCCCAACATGGCGAGAGCGATCCCGGTATTGCCACTCGTTGCCTCGAGGATGGTCCTGCCCGGCTTGAGGAGCCCTTTCTCCTCTCCATCCCGCAGCATGGCGAGGCCGGCGCGGTCCTTGACCGAACCGCCTGGGTTGAACCACTCGGCTTTCGCGTAAATCGCAACCCCTGCAGGAGATCCGGCGGGAGGCCGCACCCGCAGCAAGGGGGTTCGGCCCACCACGCTTTCCAGGCTCGTCGATCTCAAAGAAACCCCTATTTCAGAATAGCTTAGCATCCGAATGCTCCCTTGTGGGGAAGCTCCTTGCGGGTGTTGTATTCCTTTGCATATTATGAATCTTAACCTTTTCAGTCAAGTTTAATGGGAGCAGGACACCCGGGAGGTAAAAAGTGGACAACGGTTGTAAAGAATTGAGACTAGAAACCCACAACGGGACACCGAGTCAAATGCCTAATCACCTGTTTCTAAAGGTGATAGCGGAAATCTCTTCTTTGGCATGAGACTTGAAGACGTTCTCGCCGGGTGGAGGGAGCCCGTCCTGAGGAAAGGGAAGAACTCATGAGAGCGACTGATATCGAGATCTCCGACAGCATCTACGAGGCGGAGACAGAGCCTGCGGCTGCCGATGCGGGGACCCTCGACAACGTGGAAGCGGACTTCGAGTCGCCTGCTGACTACGGACGCGGAGAGCTCGACACACTAGGTCAATACCTCAAGGAAACGCACCGTCACCCGCTCCTGAACCGGGAGCAAGAACAGAAGGTCTCTCGGGCCATGCGGAGGTCAGAGCGAGCGCTCCGGCGAACGAGCGTGGACCGGTCTAAGAGACGGGCCGCCCAGAAAGAGTTCGACGAAACGAGGGCGCGGATGATCGAGAGCAACTTGCGTTTGGTGGTCTCGATCGCGAAACGCTACAAGAACATGGGCATGGAGCTCAGCGACTTGGTGCAAGAGGGGAATATCGGCCTCATGCAGGCGGTGGAGCGATTCGATCCGCGCCGGAATCTGAAGTTCTCGACCTATGCGACCTGGTGGATTCGGCAGGCCATCACTCGCGCCTTGTCGCAGAAGTCCCGCACCATCAAGGTGCCCATCAACAAGCTGGAACTGGTTCGTATCGCCAGCCGCGCCAAGGTCAAGCTGGAAGAGCAGCTGGGACGGACACCCTCCACCAACGAGCTCTCCAAGGCGGTGGGCGCCCCCGCCTATCAGGTGGAAGCCGCTCTGCAGTCCATTCCTCACCTCGAGTCGCTCGATGCCCTGGCGGTGGAGGACGGCAGCCCTCGCTGGGAGCTGCAGAGCGATGAGCGATCGGAGTCGCCGTGGCAAGCGGTCGTCGATCGTGACATGCGCGAGAAGGTGAGAGCGACCCTAGAGCTTCTTCCGCCTCGCCAGCAGCTCATCGTGCGCATGCGCTTCGGTATCGGATTCAACTCCGAACACAATCTCGAGGAGATCGGAAAGGTCTTGAATCTAACACGAGAGCGAGTGCGGCAGCTGGAATTCGAAGCCTTGCAGCGCCTGCGAGCGGCCGGGGATCGCCGGGCTCTCAACTACTTCTTGAAAAAGTAAGTAAGCATTTCTCATTCGGGGACAGCTATCCGATCTAGATCAGGTAGCTGTCCCCGAATGAATCCCACCGAGAAGCGTTGAAATCCAATTGAGGAACAAGAGCAGGAGCATGGGAACGAGACCCAGGTCGAGCAGTCTGCAGTAAACGCGGATTCCCTCCCGGAGGCGGGGCAGGCCCAGCCAAGCGAGCCGCCCTACCGACTGTAGAACCAAATAAGCGAGAATCAGAATCCCGATGCGGTGATGGGATAGGCTTCTCGCCCACTCCCCATTCGCCGCCGCCACCAGGGATCGAGTCAGTCCACACCCCGGGCAGGGAAGCCCGCTCACCTGCTTCATGATGCAGACGTTCGGCACGGGTGTTCCTCCGATCCGCAGAGAATCTCCCGGCTCGACCGGTCGGAACAACAGAGCGAACAGCAGGATCGAGCCACAGGCCGCCAGTATGACGAGGTGGGGCGCCGCGGGCTCACGCGTCATGTCGATTCCCTCGGAAGACTCAGCGAAAGGCCCCCTTAACCTCAGGCTTCGTCAAGACCACCAGACTCCAGATTCCCACCGGAAGACCGATGAGGCAACACGGGCTGACGCAGGGCACCATGGCCACCACGCTGGCGCCGACCGCCAGGCCCCACTGGCTGAGCTTTCTCATTTCCAGTGAGGAGTAGATGATGAATCCCGCCACCAGAAGGCCGAGGGCGCTGGAAGTGACCCCGAAACCGCCGGAGATCCACTCCGTGAGCTCTTCCTGTGCAGTCTCTGCCATCATGGTGCCGAGACTGAAACCCAGAAGATGGCCTAGCAAGCTCAAGAAGGCGAACAGACCTCCGACAACCCCGGTGATCAGAAGTCCGGTGGCGGGGCCGGAGACTTCCCGTGAAGCAACTGCAGGAGACGGCTGCGGAATTTGAGGCGGCGGTGGCGGTGGTACGCTGGACATGAACGACCTCCTTCAATGGGGGTTGCGAAGTCCGCGACTCCTTGTATATCGATTCGGCTCCTCGGTTCAACCACCGGGAATTGACCCTAAAGACTGGGAGGTGAGCGACGAGCTATTTGAGTTGGAGCACAAGGCTGCATACGATAGGGCAATTCTGGTCACGCTGGTAGACTGAGCCATGCTGGTCGTCACCGCCCTTGGCGGCAACGCCCTTCTGCGGCGGGGAGAGCCGATGACCGCCGAGAACCAGCGCCGCAACGTGCGGATTGCCGCCGAGGCGCTAGCTCCGGTAGCGCTGCAGCACCGGCTCGTTGTGGGCCATGGAAACGGGCCTCAAGTTGGACTCCTCGCCCTGCAGAGCGCCGCATACGGCAACGAGGGGACCTATCCGCTCGACGTTCTGAGTGCGCAGACCGAGGGCATGATCGGATACATGATCGAGCAGGAGCTCGGAAACTTGCTGCCGTTCGAGCGGCCCTTCGCCACGCTGCTGACCATGATCGAGGTCGATCCGCGCGATCCGGCGTTCAGGAATCCGACCAAGTTTATTGGCCCGGTGTACGACAAGGAGGAGGCCGATC
>DATDRI010000326.1:0-4491 GCA_035291825.1 Vicinamibacteria bacterium
CACGCAGCGCCTCCTCGGAGCGCTTGCGTTCGATGGCGTAGCGCAGCGCGCGGACGAGCGAATGGCCATCGACTCTCGCTTTGTAAAGATAATCCTGGGCGCCAATGCGCATGGCGCGAGCCGCTAGTTCCTCATCGTCGGCCTCTCCGAGCACGACGATGGGTAGGGTCGGGGCGGCCGCTAGCAGCTTGATGAGGGTGGGCAGACCCGTGCTGTCCGGCAGGGTAACGTCGAGCAAAACAACATCGAACGTATGTTGCTGAAGGCGCTCAACTCCTGCCGAGAGCGTTCTTGCGGAATCGACGGTGAAACGGCCGGCAGCCGCGTGGTGCAACATCTCGAGGATCGCTCTCGTTTCCGCACGCCGATCTTGGATCAGCAGTACCTTGATGGGCTCTTGATTCATGTTTCGTTCAGTGTCCGCTGTTTGCCCAGGGAGCAGAGCTCTAGTTCCAGATTGGCGGTCTTGGGCCAGGGCCAAGGCACCGTCATGCACTACTCCATCTATGTAGTATGATGAGTTCACACAAGACGTTTCGGGTGGAGTTGGGTTGGTTTTGACAGCCGAGGCCGTGAAGATGGGTGCGCCGCTAGGCTGACCGCGCCACAGATTGACATCCGGATGCAAGGCCTGTGTTCGTAACTTGTTTAGGGTAAGAGGGATGTGGCTCGAGACACCCACTGGGCGAGACGGATCGTGTGCGTGTGTATCTCGCGAGCTGTGAACAGCCGCGGGCAGGCTCATTCCCCGGGAGGCCGGGTCATTCGCGGGAAATTCGGAAGTCGTATCGGGCGACCGGCTCGAGCTCTCCGCGCTCGACAACGCCGCTCAGGGAGATGTAGTAGTCACCGGCTGTGAACCTTTCCGACGATACGCTGAAAGCGACGAGGATTTCGTTCTCTTGAACCCGTGCTCCCAGCTGGCTCACGGACATCAGCTCCGCGGACTGGGCATCGTGAAAGACGGCTCGGTAGGATTCGTAGTCGGCCACTCCCAAATCGAGACGGATCTCCACCAGAGCGGGCTCCTGGGGCATCGGCAACACTTGTGTCGTGCCCCCGCTTCGGAAGGTACCGGCCCTCAGGAGAAACGAGCGGGAGGGGATTGAACCCGTCCCAGGCGCCCCGCGGCCAACCGGATCTGACGAGAGTCTCGATTCCGCGACCCCTTCCCTGGAACGCTCCAGCTCGGTTTGGTTTGTTCTGACTTCGTTTCGGAGCGCCGATATCGTGGCTAGGGACCAGACGCCCCCCAGCATGATGAGAAGAACCGCAGCGGCCAGAAAAAGCGCCGGCACCCGAAAGCCGAACCCCTCTTCAGGCGTGCCTCGAGAACCGGCGGTCGCAACCGAGGCCTCGGCACGGGAACCTAGACTGTGCGCCCGTAGCGCTTGAGCGAACTCCAACCTCTCCTTGTGGTCCGGCAGAGCGTCCAGGTACTGGAGAAAGCTGGTCCTTCCCGGCTCGGGGAGCTGGCCCCACACGTACTGGTCGATGAGCTCGTCCTCGATGACCAAGAGCTCTTCATAGAGGTTCTCGTCGGCCAACAGAGCTTGCTCCACGCTCTCCCGTTCGTCCTCGGGGGCCGATCCGAGCAAATATCGCCGGAGCGCGGTCTTCTGGCTCTCTGTTTCCTGCATCATGCTTTCTGGCAACCTCCTTCAATGGGATAATGCGGAAAAAGGCGTTTCATTTCTCCCTGCCGTCGTCTTTTTTGAAGCATGAGGTCACACATCGGTACAGGCGCTGGCGTATACGGTAAGCCTTTATCCGCAAGGTGCTCGATCCCAGACCGAGACTCTCGGCAAGCTTCTTTCGGTGATCGATCTTGGCGGTCTTGTCATACTGGTAGTACTCGCTAATCAAGCGACGCTCATCGCCGTCGAGCTCGTCCAGGCAACGCTCCAAGCATGCGGACGCCACCTCGTTACGAAGGCGGTCGGGATCCACCACCTTGGTCCAGCTCCTGTTCTCATAAAGAGGAACGGTCTTGGGTCTCCGTGTGTATTCGAGATAGACGTTGCGGGCTACCCCATAGAAGTAGCGCGCCGGATCGCCTTCGAAGGTAGCCGCGATCTCATGGACTTTCTCGGCGACGCGGGAGATGGTCTCGTCCGCGAGGTCCTGAGGAAATTGACAGCCGCGACGGGCGAAAATGCGTATGAGGCTGCCGCGAAGCGTCTCATATTGTGGAGAGCTCAGGAGCCGATGGAAGCTCTCCAGGCTCTGCTGGCTCTGAGGTAGTTGCATCGGTTTGCGATTGTAGTGAGAAACAGAATTGTTCTAGTTTACTGCCATTGACCTTGGAGCTCGAAGGCGGCCCAATAGAATGGTGACCGCCATCGTTTCTCTTGCCACATGGAGCGCTGAGCCTCTCGCAGAGCAGCCGCGGGAGCGAGGCTTCTGGTGAAAAGATTGCCATAGAATCTCTTCATGAGCTCCGCGGTGGCCTCGTCGTCGACGTTCCAATAGCTGGCTAGAACGCGGTCGGCGCCCGCCGACATGAAGCCACGTACCAGGCCGATCATACCCTCGCCCTTCACCTCTTTGCCGAGTCCGCTACTACAGGCGCTGAGCACCACGAGATTCGCCGGAAGGTGAAGAGTCTCGATGTCATGGAGGCGCAGGAATCCGTCTTGGGGATTTCCCTGCTCATCGACCATGGAAAGAATGATTCCGGAGAGCTCCGGCTGCTTCGTATTGAGGATGCCGTGGGTGGCAAAATGGATGACCTGATACTGGGTCAGCTCGCCGCTGGTTGCCAGAGCTCGGCTGGCGTCGAATCCGAGCGCCGCCAGGCTCTCCTCAGGGGGCACCATGCTCAAGATGCCTTTCGCTTCTTGCTGACTGGCCAGCAAGCGAGGAACGGATTCACCTTCCCCGAGCCCCACGTCTTCTAGCGCCCTGGTAAGCGCCCACGCGCTCGAAGAGACGGGAAGTGCCTTGGCGACCGGGGCGCCAGGGTCTTTCGTCTCGACGCGAGGATCCTGCCGATCGAAAACCGGATCGGCGAGGATGGCCACCGTCTTCGGTGGCTTGGGGCGCGCTAGATCCCTTGCTTTCAGCGCCACCAAGGTGGACGCCGAAGGGAGCCGGACGATTTCGTGCTCGGCGATGAGAGGAAGCGCGTCTGAGTCGCCAGCAGGCGCCGGGATCGGCAAGGCGGAAAAAGGGAAGTGGTGAAGTGCCCCGTCGCCGACGATCACGAGCCTCTTGGTTCCGAGCTCCCCCACGACAGGGCCGAGGAGCTCCGTACTCAAGAGTGAAGCGCTCTCCCAGAACTCACGATCGCTGTCGCTGACGCGCTGATAATATTCTTTCGCTGTCTCGTCCTGTATTCGTTCTCGAGCCGCCAGAAGCCGATAGAGGGTTTGGACGCGCGTCTCGATCTCTTCTCGGGGAGGTAGAACATGCACCGCAAGCGTGGTTCTGGTGAGGGCCCACAAGAAGCTGCGGTCCGCGCCGAGAAAATAGGAGAGCATTAGCGTCGAAGAATCGAGGAGCTCATTCTGGATCTCTTCTGCCGATGCGAGACCGGACTCCAGCAGATCGTAACCAGGAGCCTGGCTTCTGATGACTGCTCGTACCCGATCCAGCTCGGCGAGGAGCTCGTCCAACTCCGAAGAAGAGCTGGCGGGAGCTTCCCCCACCGCTGCTCGACCGGTGCGCTTCTCCCAGGCCCCCGCGCTGGCCCGAATCTTCCTCTCCAACTGGGCCCGGCGCTCGAGCAGCTTCGGGTCCAAATCGCGGCCGTCTGGCTGCTCCTCGGATAGCGTCTCGAGGAGAGAGCGCGCCCGAGCCTTCTCGGAGGCCTGGAAAGCCAGACGGTCGAAGCCTTCCGAGGGGCGTTTCCCGTGAAGCTCCATCAGGAGGTCGACGTAGAACTCATGAAGCTCGTGTATCGAGGCAAAATACGACGCGCGGAGCGCGTAGCTGGCAACGTTGCTCCGTAGCTCCTCCGCCAACCCGAGGGCCTGCTCCGCGTCGCGGCGGGCCTGGTCGAGATCCCCGGAAGCGCGGGCGATGCGAGCCAAATTGAGGAGGGATTGGGACTCGGCGAATCGATCTTGGGTCTCGCGGCTGAGGGCCAGAGCGCGGCGATAGTGGCGAACCGCCGTCTCCACGCGGCCGCGCCGTTCCTCGATGCGCCCCACGTCGTTCAGCGCGCTGGCCTCTTCTCGCCTGAACCCACTGGCTTCGTAGAGCGTCAGTGCCCGTGTGTAGTAATCGAGGGCTTCCACGTCACGCGCGAGGAGGCCAAGGGCTTTCCCAATATCACTTAGTGCGACCGATTCCATCCTTACCCTACCAAGGCTTTCAAAGAGCTGCAGGGCGGTTCGAAAGCTCGCGAGACCTTTCTCTGTTTCGCCCAGAGACAAGTGAACGCGTCCAAGGTGAATAAGAGTCTCTGCCTCACCGTGAGCGGATGAGATCCTGTGGTTGTTCTCCAAGGCCCGCGCGTAGTAACCAATGGCACGTTGCTCATCGCCG
>DATDRI010000327.1:0-3201 GCA_035291825.1 Vicinamibacteria bacterium
AAGCGATAATCGAAATCCCCTTCCGACAACATCAAGGCGACGTTCTCTACGAAGTAGCGTTCGTCGACGTGCGGGGTGTGACGGAGTCCCCAGGAGAGTCCGGTGAATCGAAGGGCAGCGGCCAGAACGAGAACCGTCCCCAGTGCAAGACGGAGACGCATGCGAGATCGAATTCTAGAGTGCGGTTTACCGTCGTGTCAAAGAGAGACTTTGAAATGCCTGGACGCCGCGGCTATGATCGGCGGGCCATGAGAGAGATGGAAGACCTGCGTAGCCGACATCAGGTGAGACTGGTATCGGACGAAGAAGAAGGAATCGGTATCGACCGGCTCCCCCGCGGAGTCTACGGATTCACCTATTCGCCGGCTGCCGAGAACTTCCCCCTGTTCAGAAAGCAGGATCTGAACTCTTATGAAGCGCACAAGCTTCCGGACGGAAACGCCGTCTTGCTCGGATACTTGACCCGAGAGGAAGCCGACAGGCTCGAGAGCGCCGAGGAAGCCACCGTCCTTCACTTGTTCCCCAATGCGAAAGGAGAGGCGGGAACCCTGGTGATTCTCCCCATGGCTCGAGTGGTCGGTCACCGGGAGTATTCGCAGCGAGAGGGCAAGGGACTCGAAGTGCGAGTAGGCCCGGCACGCCGGTGACGCCAAAAGGGATCCTTTTTCTCTGCGTCGCCAACTCAGCCCGTAGCCAGATGGCGGAGGGCCTGGCACGGGCCATCGCACCACCGGGGGTCGCGATCTATAGCGCCGGCTCGGCACCCTCACGCGTCAGTCCCTTCGCCCAGGACGTGATGCGGGAAGTGGGGATCGACATCTCGTCCCACCGCTCCAAGTCCGTCGACGAGATACCGGCGGAGCGTATCGATACCGTCATCACCCTTTGTGCGGAGGAGGTCTGCCCGGTCTTCCCGGGCAGAGTGAGGCGCCTGGCTTGGCCTTTCGAAGATCCGGCGGCGGCCCAGGGAACCGACGAGACGATTCGCGAGCAGTTCCGGCGCGTTCGCGATGGCATCCGCGACAGAGTTCAGGAGTTTTTCCAGGCCGAACGCTAGCTTCCTACTCTAGGTCCTTTTCCACCAAGTCCTCGGGCCGGCCCTCCTCTTGGCTCCCGCCGGGGCCATAGCGAACCAGATGGTCCCCCATCTCGATGGCCTCGCGCGGGCTATGGGTTACGAAAACCATGGGGATACCGCTTTGCTTCTGCACTTCACGCACCACGCGACGCATCTCTCGACGGGTGGTCAGATCGAGGCTGGCGAAGGGCTCGTCGAGCAAGAGCAACCGCGGTTCCGGTGCCAGGGCGCGGGCCAGCGACACCCTTTGCGACTCACCACCGGACAGGCGCCGCGGCAACCGCCCGGCCAGGTGGGCGACCCCGAGTCGTTCCAGCCACTCCTCGGCGAGCGGACCCGAGCTCTCCCGACTGCCCCGGGCCCGCAATCCAAAGGCCACGTTGTCGCGCACGCTGAGATGGGGAAAGAGTGCCGCGTGCTGAGGAACGTAGCCGACGCGACGTCGCTCCGGAGCTACGTTGACCTGCGCTTCGGCGTCGAGAAGGATCTCCCCTCCCACACGAATCCTTCCCATCGCCGGGACCAAGCCCGCCACGGCGCGGACGGTCAGGGATTTGCCGGTGGCCGAAGCACCGAAGATGACCAGGATCCCTTTGGAGAGCGTAAACCGCGCTCGCACGCTGAAGCGGTCCCGCCCGGAGCCCAAAGGAATGGTGATGTCGACGTCGAGAGCGGTGGGTTTTTCGACGCTCACCGTCTGTCCTTTCTCTGCAGTCTTTCCAGGCGTGAGAAGGCCAGAACCACCGCCACCGACGCCGCCGTCAAAGTGATCACCAGGGCCACCGCTCTCGCATCGTCGCCTGCCTGATAGGCGCTCCAGATCTCGATCGTCATGGTGTTGGTCTTTCCCGGAATGTTCCCCGCGAACATGAGCGTGGCACCGAACTCGCCCAGCGCTCGAGCGAAGCAGAGGACCGCCCCGGCAACCAGACCGCGCCAGGCGACGGGGACGGTCACCCGAAAGAAAGTCGCGGTCGGCCCTGCCCCGAGCGTTCGGGCAACCGCCTCCAGATCCGGGTCCACGCCGAGAAAGGCCGCTTGCGCGAACTTGATGAAGAGGGGCAGGGAGACCACCACCGCCGCGATGACCGCCGCCCAGAACGTAAAGATGATGGAGATCCCCGAGAGCTCGTAGAGCGGCCCACCGAGGATGCCCTTCCTTCCCAGGAACAGGATCAAGTAGTAACCCGTCACCGAGGGAGGCAAGACGATGGGAAGCACGATCAGAACGTCCACCAGCGCCCGCCCTGGATAGTCGCGGCGCGCCTGAAGATACCCCAGGGCCAAGCCAATCGGCACGATGACCAGCAGGGCGGAGAGTGCCACCCGCAGTGAGAGGAGCAGTGGGAAACCGAAATCGCTCACGGAGCCAAGAACCCCGCCGCCTCGAGCTGGCGAACGACGCTTTCCGATGTCAGGTAGTCGAAGAACTGTCGCGCTGCGGGTCGAGCTTCCCCGTCTCCGTGGATGAGGGCCGCTTCGTAGATGACTTCGGGAGCCTGCCGACCGGAGGCGATCACGACGGGCTCGAGCCCTACGAGTTTCGCGTCGGTCGCGTAAACAATGGCGGCGTCGACCTCTCCTCTCTCCAGGTAGCTCAAGACCTGCCGTACGTCACCTCCCAAGACGGTCTTCTCCTCGATGGCCGGCCAGAGTCCTTCCGCCTCCAGCCATTGCCGGGCGTACGTTCCCGCCGGAACCGAGCGCGGATCTCCCATCGCCACCCGGGTGACCGCCGGCGACTCCAAATCGCGTAGCGATCGAACCTCGTCGGTCGCGCCCAGCAGCACCAGGCGGTTGCGTGCAAAGACCCGACGGTCCTCGGCTCTGACCAGGCCCAAGTCGGAGAGACGATCGACGTGCTCGGTGGCGGCCGAGACGAAGACGTCGACCGGCGAGCCCACCTCGATCTGTTGCCGCAAAGCACCGGAGCTCGCGAAGTTGAGCTGCAACCGCAGGCCGGGATGCGTTCCCTGAAAGAGCTCCGAGGATTTGCTTATGACTTCTCGCAGGCTGGCGGCGGCGGAGACGAGGATCTCTTCCTCGTCGGACTCCGGTCCGGCTCCACAGGCAAAGCAGATCAGGATGGAGCTCAATAAGCAAGACCACCCACCGATCCCACG
>DATDRI010000328.1:0-14240 GCA_035291825.1 Vicinamibacteria bacterium
GGCGACGGAGAAGACATGTTCTGCTTGCGTTGTTTGTTATCGCCGTCGCTCACCAGACGCTTCCACAAGACGCTGCCGTCCTCTCGAGCCACGCACCACAGATGGAGACTCCCGCCCTCGGCCACGTTGAGAAAGATGCGACCTTCCCAAATGATGGGTGTGGAGCCGCTCCACGCTGGCATCGCCAGTTTCCACACGACGTTCTCCGTGGTGCTCCAGCGGATGGGGACACCGGTCTCTCCGCTGACTCCGTTGAGCGAAGGGCCTCGCCACTGCGGCCAGTTCTCGGCGTTGGCTCGAGTGGCCAGAAAGGTCATGAGGACGACAACCAGAACAAGTGTGTAGAGTCTGCGCACGTTTTTCCTCCTCGCCGCGTCGCGCGGGAGACTACTCCCTCAAGTCCAGAGCCAGAACGTTCTTCCTGTCTCGAATATAGAGTCTCGATCCCACCAGGGTAGGCGGCGTCCAGGCGTTTTCCGTCAAGGCCTCGGTCCGGGCGTGGACTTCTAGCCCCGTCTCGGTCGGAGTGGCCACCGCCAACTCTCCATCTTCGTCCACGATGACCAGTTTCCCGCCCGCGTAGAGCATGTGAGAACGGCCGAAGCTCCGCTCCCGCCAGACCTCCTCCCCAGTGCGGACATCGAGAGCGGTGAAAAAAGCCGGCCCGAAGTCTCCGCTGGTGCCCAGAACGAGGTCTCCAATGCGGAGAGCGTTTCCGAAGTGTACTCGCATCCGGTTGTTGAACCACAACTCCTCGGCGGTCGTCTTACCGTCTACCCGCCGCAAGCGGATGACGCGGCTTCCCCCGTTGTAGGCGGACGAGCAAAACAAGAGATTCCCCTCCCCCCACACCGGCGTGCTGATGTTGAGGCCGTATTCCGTCTGGTGGGGGTGACTCCACAGAAGGTTGCCGTCACGCGGATCGAGTCCTACGATCTGCTGCGGTGCGAAAACAACGAGCTGCTCCTCCCCGTCGACATGGATGAGGATTGGAGAGGCCGGCGCCAGCCCGAAGTCTTGGTTCTTCCAAGCGACCTCCCCGTTCTCGAGATGGAAGGCCACCACCCCTTGCCCGCGCCCCCCCACCGGGAGGATGACTTTGTCCTGATAGACGATGGGACTGGAGGCGTAACCGCTGTAGTTCTCCATCCCGAACTCCTGGTGGAGATCGTGGGACCACAGGACGTTCCCGGTTTTCTTATCGAGCGCGTGGAACTTGGCACTGACGCCGACCGCATAAATGCGATCCCCGTGTATCAGGGGCGTGGAGTACGGTCCCGGGCCGGCTGAACGTAACCAGATGCCGTAGCCCATTTCCTCGAGGAGAGGTGCAGGATACCGGTGCTGCCAGCGGGTTTCTCCCGTGCCGGCATCCAGGGCGATGATGACCTCCTGGTCACCGTCTCGATACATCGTATAAAGAAAGCCTTCGTCGACCACGATGGCGGAGTAGCCCTCGCCGAGGGGTCGGCTCCACAGCCGCGCTGGCCCGCCCTGCGGCCAAGAGGTCGCCAGCGGCGCGGACTCCGACTGGAAGTTACGGCCTGGTCCTCCCCACTGGCGCCAGCTGGGCGAGGGATCCTGGGCCGTTCCGACGGCAAGCGTCGAAAAAAATAACAAGACCCAGATGACGCATCTAGCTACCTGCAGCATCATTCCCCGATTCTCGAGCGCGCAGTACCCAACACTACCCAATTCGCCGGGCCAAATCCAGAGTTCTTAGTGGCCAGGACCGGCGGGAGCATCACTCGGCGCGTAGAGCCTGAAGGAGCGGGGCGCGGACCGAGGCTGCCACCGCCAGCAGAGAGGCCAGGACACCGCTCGCCAGGACAGCGAGCAGCAGCAGGCCCAAGGAAGGCAAAGAAAAAGCTGCTGCCCCCCCACCCCTCGAAGCGAGCGCCGGTACGATGGCCACCAGGGCGCACAGCGTACCGCTCGCCAATCCCCAGAACAGCAACACCGCATTCTCTGCCAAGACCATGAGCGAGAAGTCTCGACTGTCATAGCCAACCGCTCGTAGCAGAGCCAACTCGCGACGCCTCTCCAAGACGTTGCGCAACAAGACCGCCGCCAGCCCGAGTGTACCGAGCATGAGACCGAGGCCTCCCAAAGTCTGGAAGGTGGAGAGGTAGGTATTCTCCACTCGATGAAATCCGGCCAACCGCTCGGCCGTTCCGACGACATCGAATCCGTAATCATCGAGCCTCTGTTCCAGGAGCTCTGCCACGCCATCCGATGCGTCGATCGGCGCTTCCAGCAGGAAGAGTCGGAAACCTTCCTGTTGCGGGAAGGCACGAAGGAAGTTCCGCTCCGACATCAGAAGCTCTCCCTGGAAAACGCTGTCCCGAAGCATGCCCACCAGTCGCAGACGAAGAGCTCCCTCCCCACCTCGCGGCAGATCGAGATCCTCTCCCAGTCCGAGGTGGAGCACATAGGTCATCGAGTTGGCATCCCCGATGACCGGTATGGCGCCATCTGGCTCTTCTCTATCGAGGAGCAGCCAAGGATTGGCCACCTCTTGCGGGGTCTCGGCAAGCGTGGCGGTAAACCCAAAGCGCCCGCTTTCGACGAACGACTCGGTGGGCGCCATGATGCGAGGGTTCTGCGGCCGGTAGAGGTTGAGGCAGCTCGCGTCCTCTCCCCGACGCACTCGAAACGAAGCGAAACGCACGCCGTCCAAGGCCTCCTGGTGGTCGATGCCGAGAGCCGCTTTTCCGTCCGGCGAGTTGGGATCCCAGAGAAGAGGCAGAAGCGACTCCGCCAGAAGCGAGTAGCCTCCGGTTCCCGATTTCGGATCCAGTGATGTCTCCCGGTCGTCCCGCCGGAAGGCATCCACCGCCACCACCACGAAGGTGGCGAAGGCAATCAGCGATATGCAAAGAAGACTGCGACCGGGACGATAGGTGACGCTTCTGAAGCCCAACCGGGAAACCGCCCAGGCTCCCCTACCGGTCAGGAGTCCCCTGTTGCCTCCGGCTAGGCGGGTCCAAACGCCGGAAAGAGATGCGAGGAGCAAGAGGGTGCCGGCGCCGAAGAAGCCCGTCACTTGACTCAGCCCGCCGAGCCAGGCGCCGATGAGGAGAACGAAAGCCGCCAGCGCCGTCCCCGCGCCGAACAGCCAGGCACCGAGCAAACCCCGCCGCCCGCCGGTCGGCAGCGATGCACCGGACAGCAGGCTGCGCGGTGTCATCGGTCGAACGTCCCTTAGAGTCCAGGCGATTCCTCCCGCCGCGGCGAGAACCCCTCCCCCGCCTCCGAGAAACAAGGAGGTAGGAGAAACGTGTACCGTCAGGAGTCGCGTGCCCACAGCATCGACCCACCAGGTGCGGAGTCCGAACATGATGAGCTCGGCATAGGCGACGGCGCCAGCCAAACCCACCACACTCCCGATGAGAGCTAGAACCAGGCCTTCGTTCAGGAACAGCCGACGGATCGTTCTCGCCGGAAAGCCCATGGCGTAAAATATTCCGATCTCGGTCAGGCGTTGTTCCACTCCCAGGCGAAAAAAGAGTCCGGTCAAGAGCAGAGCGGACGCCACCAGGAAGAAACTGAAGTAGACGAAGTACTCGCCGAAATCCGTGGCTCCCTGCGAAGCCTCCATACCCTGAGCGCGGACCGGATCGATGGAAAAGCCGGCTTCGGTCGGGTCGAGGGTTTCTCGCAAGCCATGTCGAAACGAATCGAGAATCGAGCGCAGTGCCCCTCCGTCCGGCAGAATGCGGATGGCGGTGAGCGCTCCGTATCGGCTTCGCCACAGCTCCTGACCGACGGCGAGCGGGATGAAGGCCTTGGGTGTGGCCCCGTATAGATTCCAGTAGTCTTCGTCTTTGGGGCGAACGCGATCTAAATCGATCGGAAACGGCGGGTCCCAATCGGAGAGCGCGTCGGAATCTGTGATCCCGGGATAGGCCGGCGCCAGATTCGGATCGCCGGCCGCTCCCTCGATGGGCACGATACCGGTTACCTGGAAGGTGGCGCTCCGCGTCTCGAGACGACCCTCGTCCTCCCACATGAAGTACTCGATGGTCACGGGGTCCCCGAGGCGGACTCCCAGGTCCTCCGCCGTCCAATCGTTGAGGACCATGGGTCGTTCCGTGGATCCATCGGGAAGTGGAAGCCTTTCTTGCGCCCCCTGCAGCGTATGAAAGCCCTCGGCATCCAATGCGGCCACTAAGGAGTAAGGCGTCTCGGCCGAGCCGGAGCGCATCGTGTTGGCAAGGTAGGTATAGATCAGCGACGTACCCAAACCGAGCCCGCCCGCCGCCCGCTCGGCCGCAGACGCCAGGCGATCGCTGACCAGGATCTGTTCGCTCTCGAGAGAGAGGCTGTGCGAGTCTTCCAGCGCGCGAAGCTTCAGACCCAGATCCTCCAATTGGAAAGACTCTTGGAGCACCTTGGCCAGGACATCGACCCCGTTGGACTCCCCGGCATGGTTGCTCCCGGAGACCAAGACGGTGTTGACCCGACCTTCTTGATCGAGATCTCTTTGCAGGCGCTCCAAAGGCACGAAGACCGCGTGGACCGGTCCCTGCTGGGGGTAGAGCGCGAACTCATTGATTCCGGACTCGGCGAGCCCTTCCCGTGCGGTGAGGCGGATGGTACGGCCCTGTCCTTCCCTTCGACCGTGCAGGAACTCCCCCGGCACGTCGTAGGGTTGTTCTACTCGCAAGAGAATCGAGTCCTCTTCCTCACTCCCGAGCTCCCGAGCCAAGCTCTCGGTCAGGAAGACCTCCCGACCGGACGGACCGCCAAAAGAGGTGGCGGAGCTCGCGTTGACTCGGTGAAACGCCCAGAAGCGATCGTCAACGCCGTACACGTGGACACGGGAGCTTCTCCGTCCGCTCGCCTCATGAACGACCAGTCCCTGCAAGGCAACCAGAGGGCTCGCCTCTTGGAAGAATGTGTGGAAATCTTCGTGTCGCTCGAGGTCGTCGGCCAACTCTTCCCGAAAGAAGCCGACGGAGGAGACGACGTAATCGGTATTGCCCAGGCGACCGAGAAACAGATCCCGCAGGCTGGCCCGCACCGACTCGCCCACCAGCAACGCCCCGGCGAGGACGGCAACCGCCGTGGCCACTCCCCAGACCACCGCCAGGTGAGTGCGCCAGTAGTAAACGAGGCTTCGCGTCAGCAACCCGCTCTTTTCCATGGATCCTTGATCTCGGCTAAGCCGGCTTCAACTTTCCCTCGACCAGTCGGAGCCGGAGTGGAAATCTCGACGCCAACTCGGCGCTGTGGGTCACCACGATGAGAATCCTTTTCTCGCGCGCTTGGAGCTCCAGCAGAAGCGACGCCACCGACTCCGCCGAGCGAGGATCGAGGTTCCCGGTGGGCTCATCGCACAACAGAAGCTTCGGCCCTCGAATCAAAGCCCTGGCGACCGCCACCCGCTGTTTCTCCCCGCCCGAGAGCTCTGCCGGCCGGTGCTCGACCCGCGCGGTGAGGCCGACCTGTTCCAGAAGGCGATTCGCCCGAGCCTCATAGTCGTCGCCCACCGGTGCGACCAGCGTGGGGGTCAACACGTTCTCCAAGACCGAGCACTGGGGTAGCAAATGGTGATCCTGGAACACAAAACCGATCTCTTGGTTGCGGAAAGCGGCGAGCGCCCTCTCGTTGAGATCGAAGGGGCTCCTCCCTTCCAGACGGACCGATCCGGAGGTCGGCGGCTCCAGAGCTCCCAAAACATAGAGAAGCGTGCTCTTACCTCCACCCGAAGGCCCCATGATGGAAACGGCGTCCCCCAGCGACAGCGAGAGGTCGACTCCGGAGAGGACAGATAGGGGACCTCGGGGCGTGGGATAGTCTTTGGTGAGGCCGCTGACTTCGAGGAGGGGTCGGTCGGCGCCAGTCATCTCCAGCAGTCAGTTCCGAGCTTCCTGAAACGCCCGGGCGCGATACAAGAAATCTATGATGTTTCCCTCGTGGGGTTGAAGCCAATTCAGACGAATGGTGGGAACGGGCCCCAAGTTCAAGCGGTCTATGTGAGTCGCCTCCAAGAGCTCTCTGCGAAAAGACTCGTCCTCGGTGATGGCGCTGCCCACCAGGGTCCCCCCAATCGATGCCAGCATCTGGTCCTGCGGACATTGGACCACCGACGCAAAGGGAAACATGTACTCCTGGTTCGCCAATTTCTTGTCCGGAGACTCACAATGAATGATGGTGGGGCGCAAGTAATCGCAGCGCTCTCGGCTCACCAATCGGTTGCTGCCGCCGTCTCGATACTTGGCGGTTACTTCTTCAACACCCGGCTCTTCCACGCCGCGATCGATCTCGCTCGATATCGCCGCCGCCACGCCGGGCACGGTGAAGGCCGCCAAGGGGCTCTCCGGGGCGTCGGGAGGTTGGGGAGCGATGGGACCCAGTCGCTGGGCTAGGGCCTCCGCGATCTCCCGGGTATGCCGCGAGGCCCAGACACCAGAACAGCTGATACAACTTCGGCCGCTGTTGACGAAGATGCTATCCACCATGACGTCCAGGTACTTCTCCCAATCGTCCACGTGGTCGTCACCCAGGAGTATCTTGCTGAATCCGGGTCCGTGGACTTGCACGCCCGGATTCCCTCTATAACGCTCGACAGTAGGCGTCCCCCCGAAGATCAGGCTTCTCCGACAGCTCGCCACCACCGCCGCACCCACGTCTCCCAACCCCGGATAAATCGAGATGGCTTCCTTGGGAACCCCCGCCTCGATGAAAGCCTGTGACATACGGTAGGGGGTCCAGGGCTCCTGAGGACCCGGTTTGAAAACCAGGCCGATCTGGAGCGGAATGACGGGCATCCACAGCGTGTGAACGCCGGGCGAGTTGGAAGGCAACACGAGTCCCAGCACGGGCGATTGTGCCTGATAGCTCAGCGGTACGCCGCGTGATTCCACTCCGTATCCCCGACGCAGAATCGAGAGATCCAGACCGCGGGTCAAGGCGTCCAGAATCTCCTCCATGTGGGTCAGAACGAAGTAATTCTTCTCCATATTGGCACGGCACATGTGCTCGGGAAGGCCGGTGGTGGCCGATTGGTAGCGAACGAACTGCTGGGGAGTCTGCTTTCCGTCGCCCAGGGGAAGCTCCGCCGATTTGTAGAGCTCCGCCGCCTTTTTCATCATCGAGATCAGGTCGGGGACAGGAATCTCCCTGAGCACCTCCCGGGCACGGCTTGCCTGGCGCATGTCGCGCTGGACGAGGCCGGGGTTCGCCTGGCTCACGGTGGCGAGCTCCTCGCCGGTCTCGAAATGAACGATGGTCTCCGTCTCTAGACTGGCATAGGGCTTTCCCCAACGAATAACTGGAATGCTGATCATAGACCGCCTGACATCAATAGACCCCGACCGTGGTGGTCGCCGCCAGCTGCTTGAAGGGACGCACGCCGCTGATGCCGTCCCACGGGTAGGCTTCGTACGGCGGTTCTCGCTCTCCCTCGTCGCGCTCCAAGAAGCCCGGCATGAAGAACTCCTTGGTCAAAGTGGTGAGCTTCACCCGGCCGGTCTCTCCGTATCCGACCACCCGCTCGGCCTGGTCCGCATCGACGACCTCGATGACCGCCCGGGGTTGGGGTGCATAGTAGGTGATCTTGTAGCCCTCTTCGGCGCGGACCGGCCGGGAGGCGGCCAGCCCCATGAGCGTGTTGCCGTAGGTCGGCGTTAGGTAAACACCGTCCAGTAACTCCTCCATCGCGAAACGCGTCCATTGCGGCGTGAACTCCGTGCCCCCGGAGAAGATCCCCAGGATACCCACTTCCCTGATGCTCGTCCCCTGTTGCTCCAAGGTCAGGGCAAGCGCCTCCAGCAGCTTGGGCGTGGTAAATAGACACTTGATGTCGTGCCCGGCCTTCAGGGTCGTGACCGCCTGATCGATGACATGCTGCTTGTAGGCCGCAAGCTGATCCGTCCAGCCTTTGTTGATGAGCTTGATCACCCAGCGGGGATCGAGATCCACGCAAAAGCTGATGCCACCGCGATACTGGGCGAGGTGCTCGACCGCCAGTCTCAGCCGGCGCGGTCCGGAAGGACCGAGCATCAGCCAATTGGAGCCTCTCGGGAAATACTGTTCGGGAAGCGTTTCACTGAAGAGCTCGTAGTCGATCCGGAAATCCTCGATCGAGATCCGGGTCTTCGGTATTCCGGTGGTGCCGCCGGTCTCGAAAACGTAAACGGGTCGATGGGCGTAGAACTTAGGGACCCACCGGCGCACCGGTCCCCCTCGGAGCCACTCGTCTTCGAAGGGTGGAAACTTGCGAAGATCTTCGAACGTCTGGATGTCCTTTCTGGGATCGAAGTCCAGTTTCTTCGCGAACTCCAGCCAGAACGGCGACCCCGTCTCGGGGTCGAAGTGCCACTGGACGATCCCCCGGACGTGGTTGTCGAGCCTTCCCTTGGCTTCCTTTATCTTGCTCTCAATGGCGAGCTCCTTGCTCAATCGGTTCGACTCCTATCGAGATCGCTGGTTCGTGCCACGAGCTCAGCCGAGCGCACTTTCCCCTCCGCCGAATGACGGGCGTACACTTGAAGCGTACGAAGAGCCTCCTGAGCCACGTTATAGTGCTTGCCCACCCCTTCCCTTCCCTTGCGGCCGAGCTCTGCGGCTAGCTCGGGATCTTTCCAGATGGAGAGGATCCCCCGCGCCAGGGCGTGGGTATCTTCGGAATCGACCAGAATCCCTCCCCCGGTCTTCTCTAGAATCTCCGGAAAGGCGCCGTGGCGCGGTTGGACGACCGGTACGCCGCAGGCCATCGCCTCCAGGAGAAACATGCCTTTGGGCTCTTTGTAAACGCTGGGAACGGAGAGGACATCCAGACTCTGCAAGAACTCGATCTTGCCGCGCCGGTCGAGGACGCCACGGTAGCGAAGCTCCCCGTCGAGACCCCACTGGGCCATCTGCTTCTCGATGCCCCGAAGATAACCACCATGCTCCGGCCCCAAGTAGCCCGCCACCTCCAAGCGAACGGAGCTCGGTCGCATGTCGCGGCGGAGAAGGCGGTACGCCTCGACGAGATTGTGCAGACCCTTTTCGGGCGCCACCCTGGCGAAATAGCCAATGGTGAACGGCCCGGAGCGAGGGTGGGGGCGCGGTCCGTACCCCTCCAGGTTGATTCCCAGGGGAACCATGTGCATGGCCTGGGCAGGAATCCTCAGGTAGTCCGCCATGAAGCGAGCATAGTAGTCGCTCACTGCCACGAAGCCGTCCACGTCTCCGACCTTTTCCCGGATCAGGCCGAGCGCCCTGCTCTTCCAGGGCTCGCGGAGTCCTTCCAGGAAAAGATCCTCACCCTGAAGCGTGCAAAAGATCGGCCGGTCGACTGCCCTCTTGAGAGGGCCAGCCAGTCCTATCAGAAGAGAGTTGGGGAGGTTGATGACGTCCGGGACCGGTTGGCTCTTAAGCCACTTGAGCAGCTTCAGGAGCTCCTTGCCATGGAGCCCTTCCTTCCCCTGGAGCATGGAGAGGGTGAGCTCCCCCAGGAGACTCGGATCGGTCGACACGGAAAAACGGGTGGCGGCCTTGATGGCCAGTGAGGAATCCCAGAGACGATCGAGCAACCAGGGCGTCTTGCGGAAGAGAGGCACGTACTGCTGAAGATAGACGCTCACGCCACCATACAGCACCTTACCCGAGCTGACGTTCGGCTCGTCGGTCAGCGTGGGGGTGTAGACCGGTAGCAGAACGACGTCGTGCCCCTGGGACATGAGCTCCGCCGCCAACGCGTTGTCACGAAGGCAGCTGCCGCAGTACATGCCCCCCGCGCCCGCCGTGACGTAAAGAATCTTCATCATCGACACGAATCCTACTGTGCCTCCGGGGGGGGCGCAATCGCAGGGCTCTTGCTCTTCTGAAACGCTCTCATTTCAACCAGCCGGTGTCAGCGGGTGAGAAACTGGATGCTGGCGTAGAGGGCAATAGGGTCGGCCGGGATCACCGCCGAGTTGCCGAACCCGCGTGTCTCGAAGTCCGTATCGGTAAGATTCTTGAGGTTGAGGCTCAATTTCCACGAGCCTACCCGGTAGAAAACGGTCGCATCGAGCGTGAAGTATCCTTCTATCTGGAACGCATTGTCGGGGGCGATGAGCTGCCCGCTCACGTAGCGGGCGCCGCCTCCCACTCCCAGTCCATTCCCAAACTCCCCCATCGTCCACAGATTGAGAATATGCCGGGGCGCGAAGGGAGCGGTGTTGCCGGATCGGTCGAGGACGATGAAGGGAGGCACCGCCCCGGTGAAAACGCTCTCCGTGAACTCGGTCAGCTCGGAGTCGTTCCAGGCGTAGGAGGCGAACGAGAACCAAGTGCCCGGCACCTCCTCGCCACTCCATTCGGTGGCCAGCTCGAGCTCGAGCCCCCGAGAGCGCTGATTGCCGGTCTGCTCGGTGATGCCGGTGGCGTCGGGAATGGCCATCTTATCTCTTTCCAGGTTGTAGAAGGCCACCGTGGCGCTGCTGCGATCGCCGGCGAACCGCTTCTTCATCCCGAGCTCAAACTGCCAGCTTTCCTCAGGCTCCCGCTCCCCCACCACCAGGCTGGAGGGCGGGGCGAACGCCTCCCCATAGTTGGCATAGAGGGCGAGGTCGCTTCTCGGACTGTACACTCCTCCTAACAGCGGGCTGAACGACGTCGAGTCCCGCGTGGTGGCGGTCAGCGGATCCTCGTAGTCGAGCACATCCAAGCGCCCGCCCAGGAAAACCTGCACCTTCTCGGAGAACGAGATCTGATCCAAAAAATAAGGAGCCAGCGTGATACTGCGCACGTCGCCGGCCGTCGATTGACCGGGGATGATGAAGAGCGGCTCGCTAGTCGTTTCCACCGGGTCGAAGAGACTGATGGGAGGCAACAGCGCCACGTCGAGCGTGAACTCGTCTCCCCATCGGCTGGCTTCGAAACCCATCAGAGCCTGGTGTCCGACGCTCCCGGTGGTGAACCGTATCAAGGCCTCGAGTTGATTCCCCAGCATCTTTTGCCGATCATCCAACAGCGTGAGGTTGCGAAAAACATCCACACTGCCTAGACGATTGGGAAACGCTCCCGCCAGGAGCGTTCCATCCGTCTGCCAATCCAGATCGGTATAGTAGAACTTGTCGCGTAGCGTAACCTGCGGGCTGATCTGAGACGAGAAATCCACCCGCATCCGGTAGGTCTCCTGGTCGGAGTGGTCCAGGGGTGATTGATAGGAACGCGTACGAGGGACGTCGGGTAGCTGATTATTGAATAAGGGCAGACCCGAATCGGGCTGGTACTCGTTGCTCACGTACTCGAAGTTGAAGGTCAGAGGCGTGTGATCATTCAGGTGAAACGCCACCACCGGGTTCACTGCAAACAGATCGTTCTCCTTGTTGTCACGATAGAAATCCGAAGTCGCGTAGATGGTATTGAGTCGGAGCGCGGCGCGCCCGTCGGCTCGAGCCACGTTGAAATCGACCGTCCCCTGGTAGGTTCCGAACTGACCCAGCCTGAGCCTCAGGTCGGCGAGATTACTGGCGCGGGGCTCCTTGCGGACCAGGTTGACGGTCCCGGAAAGAGGATTACCTCCATAGAGGAAGGCCGCCGGGCCCTTGAGCACCTCCACACGCTCGACGTTGTAGAGCTGATAGAAGGTACTCTCCGGCTCGAAGGCCCCGTCGGTCATGACTAGACTCGTATCCAGCGAATCGAAACCACGAATGACGAAGAAATCGAAGACCCCGAAGCCGGTGGCCACGTTCACTCCACTTACGTTTCGAAGCGCGTCCCCCAGAACGTTGGCGTCCTGCGTCTCGAGGACGAACCGGGGCACCACCGACAGGCTGGCGGGCGTCGACTGAAGAGACACCGGAATCTTGGCAAAGGTCGAATCGATGGTGGGAACCGCTTCCAAGGTTCCCTCGACATGAATCCGTTCTTCGAACCGAGGGGGTGGCGTCGCTTCCTCGGAGCCCTGCTCGCCGGAGCCTTGCTCCTCCTCGCCACGGTCCTGGGCCGCCCGCACGGCGGTCGAGCTCCCTAGAGCCGAGGTGAGGGCGGCCAGCAGGGCTCCCACACCAAGGCTGCGGCAATAAACTGGAATGGGTTTCATCGTGTGTACTCAACCCTTTCACTAGAGCCAACGCCAGAGCTCCCGCAATCGCGGCCCTGAGCGCACATTATAGCCTGTCGCGAAATAGACTCTACCGCCTCGACGCCCGGCTGCTCTTGGCAGCTGAACGGGAAGACCCTTACAATAAGATTAAGGACATGAAAGAGCACAAGGCCAAGGCCACCGGTGTGAAAACCGAGAAAATGGCCAGGGAGCCGGCCACGGCAGCACCCCCCCTGGACTTCATCCGGGCCCGAATCGCCGAAGACCGGAAAGCCAACAAGAACGGTGGTCGGGTGGCGACGCGATTTCCTCCCGAACCGAATGGTTACCTCCACATCGGCCACGCCAAGTCCATCTGCCTCAACTTCGGGGTGGCGATAGAGAACGGCGGCACCTGCAATCTCCGCTTCGACGACACCAATCCAACCAAAGAAGACGTGGAGTACGTGGACGCCATCAAGGAAGACGTTCACTGGTTGGGGTTCGATTGGGGAGATCGAGAGTACTACGCCTCCGACTACTTCGACCGCCTCTACCAGTATGCGGTGAAACTCATCAAGGACGGGAAGGCCTACGTCGACAGTCTGACGGCGGACCAGATCCGAGAATATCGAGGCACACTGACCGAGCCCGGCAGGGAGAGCCCTTATCGGAACCGGACGGTGGAAGAGAATCTGGACTTGTTCGAGCGCATGAAGGCGGGAGAGTTCGAAGACGGCGCGCACGTGCTGCGCGCCAAGATCGACATGGCGTCGGGTAACATCAACATGCGAGACCCGACGCTCTATCGAATCCGCGATGTGCCCCACCACCGCACCGGAGACAAGTGGCGCATCTACCCGATGTACGACTTCACCCACGCCCTCTCTGACTCCTTCGAGGACATCACCCACTCGCTGTGCACGCTGGAGTTCGAAGACCACCGCCCCCTCTACGACTGGGTGCTGGAGGCTACCGGGGTCGATTGTCACCCGCAGCAGATCGAGTTCGCGCGGCTCAATCTCAGCGACACCGTCATGAGCAAGCGCAAGCTCCTGGAGTTGGTGGAAGGCGGCCATGTCTCGGGGTGGGACGATCCCCGCTTGCCCACCTTGTGCGGATTGCGCCGGCGCGGTTACACCCCGGAGGCCATCCGAGACTTCTGCGACCGCATCGGCGTGGCGAAAAAGAACAGCGTCGTCGACGTGGCGCTGCTCGAGCACGCAATCCGCGAGGATCTCAACCGGAGAGCTCCCCGGGTGATGGCCGTGCTGCGGCCCCTGCGGGTGGTTCTGGAGAACTACCCCGAAGATCGCGTAGAAGAAATGGAAGCGATCAATAACCCGGAGGACGCGAGCGCCGGAACGCGGAAGGTTCCCTTCTCGCGGGTGCTCTACATCGACCGGGAGGATTTTCGTGAGGATCCCCCGAAGAAGTTCTTTCGCCTGGCGCCCGGTCGGGAGGTGCGGCTGCGCTACGCGTATCTCATCACCTGCCACCGCGTCGTCAAGGACGAGAAGACCGGTCAGATCCTAGAGCTTCGCTGCACCTACGATCCTGCCACCCGGGGCGGCTCGGCGCCGGATGGGCGACGTGTCAAGGCAACGCTCCATTGGGTATCGGCGGCCCATGCGATTCCCGCCGAGGTCCGGCTCTACGACCGCCTCTTCCTCAAGGAGAATCCGGAAGACGTCGAAGAGGGCCAGGACTACAAATCCTTCATGAATCCCGACTCCCTGGAGACTCTCCCTGGTTGCCGGGTCGAGCCCAGCTTGGCCCATGCCACACCCGGCGAGAGGTATCAGTTCGAGAGGCAGGGCTACTTCTGTCTCGACCCCGACTCGTCCCGGGACGCCCTGGTCTTCAATCGCACGGTGGGGCTGAGAGACAGTTGGGCCAACATCGAGAAGGCGGGGAAATCCGAGAGCTAACCCTGCTCGTTCATGACGCCATGCGTCGCCGCATGCTCCTTTCGAGCGCTTTCATCCTCTTGGAAGAGATCCCGCCCAGCGATTCGATGGCCCGTCGCAGCCGTACCCTCACCATATCCAATCCCAGAACCTCCATCGACTGAAAGAGTGGAGTGGAAGCCTTGGCTCCCGTCACTGCCACGTAGAACGGCCGGGAGAGATCGCGAAGCGGGATGTCGAGCCGTTCGGCCAGCCCGCGGAACACGTTCTCGATAGACTCGCTGGTGAAGCCCCTCAATTCCTCCAGCTTCCAGATCGCC
>DATDRI010000329.1:0-3404 GCA_035291825.1 Vicinamibacteria bacterium
GTCTCCATGGCTGGTTTTTCGTGACTTCATGTCCTTTTCGATCGAGAATGCCCTCCGGGCCAGCCAAGCGCCCAAGGAGGAGCCATGCGGACGATCATCGAGCCCTTCAAGATCAAAACCGTCGAACCGATTCGCTGGACCACACCGGAAGATCGCCGCGAGCAGCTCAAGCGGGCGCACCACAATGTGTTTCTTCTGCCTGCCGAGGAGGTCCTCATTGACTTGCTGACCGACTCCGGGACGGCGGCCATGAGCACTCGGCAATGGGCGGCGATGATGGAGGGCGACGAAAGCTATGCCGGGAGTCGGAGCTTCAGGCGTTTCGAGACGGCGGTGAAAGCGATCTTCGGCTACCGACACGTGATACCGACCCATCAGGGTCGAGCAGCAGAGCGAATCCTATTTGCCTGCACGTGCAAGAAGGGCGATGTAGTGCCCAACAACACCCATTTCGATACCACCCGAGCCAACATCGAGTACGTGGGCGCCGAAGCGGTCGATCTGGTCATCCCGGAGGGAAAAGACCCTGCCAGCCGTCATCCTTTCAAGGGGAACATGGACGTCGAGGCCTTGGAGTCCCTCATCGCGCGGGTCGGTCGGGATCGGATTCCGCTGGCGATGTTGACGGTGACCAATAATTCCGGAGGCGGTCAGCCGGTTTCGATGGAGAACGTCCGCGCGGTGAGCGACGTCTGCCGCCGGCACCAGATCCCCCTCTACTTCGATGCCTGCCGTTTCGCGGAGAACGCATACTTCATCAAAGAGCGTGAGTCGGGTTACGGCGATCGCTCGCCCGAGCAAATAGCTCGTGAGATGTTCGCTTACGGGGATGGGTGCACCATGTCTGCCAAGAAGGACGGTTTGGTCAACATCGGCGGATTTCTCTGCACGAACGACGACGGGCTCGCCCAGCAGGAAGAGAACCTCCTCATTTTGACCGAGGGCTATCCGACCTACGGCGGTCTAGCGGGTCGCGACTTGGAAGCGGTCGCGGTAGGGCTGTACGAAGCTCTCGAAGAGGACTACCTTCGCTATCGCATCGGCTCCACGGCCTATCTCGGCCGTCACATTGCGGACCACGGCGTACCCATCGTCGAGCCACCGGGAGGCCACGCCATTTACATCGACGCTCGAGGATTCTTACCTCACATCCCGCCGGAGCAGTTTCCCGGAGTCGCGCTGGCGGGGGAGCTCTACCTCGAGGGTGGGATACGGTCGGTGGAGATCGGAACGCTCATGTTTGGAGAGCACGCTCACATGGATCTGGTGCGCTTGGCGATCCCGCGCCGCGTGTACACCCAGAGTCACATCGATTACGTAGTGGAGGTGATTCTAGAGGTTTGGAAGCACCGTCACCAGATACGCGGTCTGAAGCTCACCTACCAGCAACCGTTCTTGCGACACTTTACCGCCCGAATGGAGCCAGTATGATCCCTTACCCCGGTAGTTTTCCGCGCGGTTCCGCCCACTCCTCATCATGCGTAAAGACGACTCCGGATCGCCATCGTCTGTGGACCCTTCGCCTGGCCATCGCCACGTCCGCCTTCGTCCTGATCATGACACTCAGCGGGCTCTCCATCTGGCTTCTTCCGTTCAGCCTCCCCAACCAGGTCCTGGTCTACGTTCACACGGTTCTAGGTGTGGCCCTTTTGGCGCCGGTGACCTGGTACTCCTTGCGCCACTGGCTCGCCTATCGCGGCAACCAGATGACGCACATCAAGCTGCTAGGCTACGTGGGTGTCTTCGTGCTCCTGGCCGCCAACGTCTCGGGTGTCGTCTTGACCGCGCAGGCGCTTTTCGGGCGCGCCATCGGCTACGACTGGGACGCCATCCACATCATCGCCACGTTTGCGGTGATGGCCTTCCTCTGCCCCCATGTCCTTCTCATCGGCTGGCGGGACTGGAAGGTGCGGGCGAGCGGAGTCGCGACCGCCATCGCAGCCGCCGGGGCGCACGGCCGCGCGGTGGCCGTCCTCACCCTTTCCGTCCTCGCGGCGGTCGGGCTTCTCGCGTACGCTTACCAGCCACCGCGACTGACCCAGGATTTCCCTCCCGACTACAGCTTCAAGTACGGCGCCGACCGGCCCTTTGCCCCGTCTCTTGCCGTCACCGCCACCCGTAAGGCCTACGACCCGCGGCTTCTATCCGGCTCGGAAGGCTGCGGCACCTCCGGCTGTCACGAGCAGATTTACCGCGAATGGCAAGTGAGCGCCCATCGCTACGCGGCGATGGATGCCGCCTTCCAGGCCATTCAGTTCAACATGGCGCAGCAGAACGGTCCTGAGTCCACGCGCTACTGCGGCGGCTGCCACGACCCCATCTCTCTTTTCTCGGGCACCAAGAACCTCTACACCGATCCGAAAATGCTGACCGGCCTCCATGGCTACCAGGAAGGCGTTTCTTGCCTTTCCTGTCACGCGGTGCGGGAGGTGGACGTCAAGGGGAACGCGGACTACCAGATCGGACGGCCGGTCCGCTACATGTTCGAGATCGAGTATGACGAGGCGAAGGGCGCCACCACGCGATGGCTTCGGGATTTTCTCATCCGCGCCTATCCAAGAGAGCATGTGGCCTCTCTCTCGAAGACCCTTTTCAAGACGCCCGAGTACTGCGCGGCCTGCCACAAACAGTTCGTCGACCAGGAGATCAACAACGTGGGCTGGGTGCAGCTCCAGAACCAGTACGACAACTGGAGGAAAAGCCGCTGGAACCATCCCGACAATCCCCGAAAGACCGTCGAGTGCCGCGAGTGTCACATGCCTCTCGTCGACTCGAAGGACCCGGCGGCGGGCGACGCCCGAGATTACAACCGCAGCGCCGGCGACGCCAAGCACCGGAGCCACCGCTTCCTGGGCGCTAATCAGATGATGCCCGCTCTTCTCGAGCTCCCCGGCTGGCAAGAACAGGTGGACCTGGTGGGACGGTGGCTCAAGGGCGAGATCGAGATCCCGGAGATTGCCGACAAGTGGACTCGCGGGGCCGCGGTGGGCATCGAGCTGATTGCTCCCGAGCGGGCGCGGCCGGGCGAGAAGCTCCGTCTCCAGGTCCTCATCACCTCCAATAAGGTCGGACACGATTACCCCACCGGCCCCCTCGACATCATCCAGTCCTGGGTCGAGCTCATCGTGAAGGACGACTCGGGCCAGACGATCTTCTCGAGCGGCACGGTGGGCGAGGACGGGTTCATCACCCCGGGCTCCTTCATGTTCAAGGCCGAGCCGGTCGACCGTTACGGCAATCTCATCGACCGCCACAACCTCTGGGAGATGGTGGGCGTCCGGCACCGGCGCGCACTCTTCCCCGGCTTCTCCGACACCGCCGAGTACGACGTCATGTGTCCCGACCTGAGGCGCGTCAAGAAGACCTTTGCCCCGTCGGAGATCGAGCTCCCGGTGCCGGAGGGA
>DATDRI010000330.1:0-5359 GCA_035291825.1 Vicinamibacteria bacterium
TGACGCCGGTGAACTGGCGGTCGTGGGATATGAAAGCACTCGATGCGCAGTTTTTCGGCGGAGTGCTCGCCAAAACGCCAGAGAGGTGGTTTCTCCCTCCGGATGGATAAGCTCGACCGGCGGGAGGCGCCGGAAAGAAGATGAGGTGGGAGCAGCCTAGGGCAACGGCGCGGTAGAGCGGTTTCGACGCCTGCGGAGACCCCGAGATGGAAGCGAGGGTGGTAGTCGCTGGGGCGGATTTGGAGGAAGTCCGCCGGCTGTTCGGGGAGTACGCCCAATGGGTGGCCATCGATCTCTCGTTCCAAGGGTTTGCGGACGAGGTGGCTGAGCTTCCTGGCGAATACGCGGCGCCTCACGGGACGCTGCTGCTGTGCACGGTGGACAAGGCGGCGGCGGGTTGTGTTGCGGTTCGCCCCTGGCAGGCCGGCGTATGTGAGATGAAGCGATTGTACGTGCGGACGGCCTTCCAGGGACGCGGGTGCGGCCTGTTTCTCGCGGAGCGTGCCATAGAGTGGGCAAGGGGAGTCGGGTATAGGCGCATGCTCTTGGACACGCTGCCCACCATGACCGCGGCGCAGCGTCTCTATGAGCGATTGGGTTTTCGCGACGTGGCGCCCTATCGCTTCAATCCGATTCCGGGAGCTCGCTACATGGAGCTGCAATTGAAGCGAGCGAAGCGAGCCCGGCCGTGAGGAATGGGCCGGCAGCCCAGGGAATGCGGCCGGTGGGGCCGAGCGATGAGCGAGGCCGGCGCGTGGGGGTACAGGGGCCCCGCGCGCACTGCATTGACGGGAAAAAACTCGTGCGGACAAGATTCCGTGGGATTTAACGACGAGAGATATCTGCTGCTTCACTTTCGCCTGTTACAATGCACTTGGGAGATAGCAGGATGAAGTACCTTCGTCTCACACATATCGAGAGGGACGCGTTGTGGAGAGAGCTCGAGGACATGCCAAGGTTCCTCGCCGAGCGTTTTGTCGCGTTGACGCCCGAAGAGAGCACCACCCGCGGTCCGGATGGCACCTTCTCGCCGGTCGAGCAGTCGTGGCACCTCGCCGATTTGGAACGAGAGGGTTTTGGCGTCAGGATCCAGCGGCTGCTGCGGGAAAACCATCCTCTTCTGCCGGACTTCGACGGGGCGCGCCTGGCCAATGAGCGTGGGTACAACAAGAAGTCCCTTGGGAAGGGCATCGAGGCGTTCCGAGAGGCCCGCCTCGCTAACATTGCTGCTCTTCGATCGCTCGAGGTCGAGGATTGGTCCAGAGCCGGCACGCAGGAAGGCGTCGGTGAGGTGTCCCTGTGCGATCTGCCGCTCATGATGGCGGAGCACGACGCCGCTCACAAGGCAGAGATCGGAGCATGACCAGCTCTTAGAGGTCGAGCTGCTGCGCAAGCTCTCTTTCCGATTGACAGGCAAGGCGTTTCGATGGTACTCGGTCAATGGTCATACCTTTCCCACGATGGGGGGGAAGGATTTGAGTCTATGACGCAATCGACGCCGCGCCGCATCATCGTCGCTATCACCGGTGCCACCGGCTCAATCTACGGGGTCCGGCTCCTGCAGATGCTCCGCGAGACGGACGTCGAGACCTACCTGGTCATCAGCAAGTGGGGGGCGAGAACGCTCCTTCACGAGACGCCGTACACGGACGAGCAAGTGCAAAAGATGGCGACCCACACCTGCGCTCCGAACGACCAGGGAGCCAAAATATCGAGCGGCTCGTTCCAAACGTCAGGCATGGTCGTTGCCCCCTGCAGCATGAGGACGCTCGCCGCCATCGCGACCGGAGTGAGCGATAACCTCGTTCACCGGGCGGCGGACGTGACTCTGAAGGAGAGACGAAAATTAGTGCTAGTGGTTCGCGAGGCGCCTCTCAACGACGTGCATCTCGAGAACATGCTGAAGCTGTCGCGCATGGGAGCGGTGATCTCCCCACCGGTGCCGGCCTTCTACAATCGTCCGCAAACGATCGCCGAAATCGTCGATCAGACGGTGATGCGAGTGCTGGATCAGCTGGGGATTCATCTCGACGAGGCACCCCGTTGGGACGGCGTGATGTCGAAGAGTGGGAAACCGAAGACGGAAAGAGTCGACAGCCTATCGTGAAGAATGCAGGACGCACTCGAAGGAGTCACCGGAGTCGAGTTCGGTAGTTTCGCCGCTGGCCCGGGAATCGGGAAGTATCTCGCCAACTTCGGCGCCCGGGTCATCCATGTAGAGTCGGCGCAACGACCCGACGGACTTCGCACGCATTACCCCCCCTTCAAGGATGACAAGGTGGGGTTGAACCGTGCCGGTGCTTTCGCTTTCTGGAACGACTCGAAGTACGGGGTGACCCTCAACCTGAAACACGCGCAAGGTCTCGAGCTTGCGCATCGCCTCGTCGAGAAATCGGACTTCGTCATCGAGAACATGCGCCCCGGCGTCATGGCGAGATTGGGTCTCGGCTACCGGCAGCTCCGGGAGCGAAACCCACGGCTGGTTCTGCTGAGCACCAGCAACATGGGGCAAACCGGGCCCTACGCCGATCATCCGGGATTCGGCTCTCAACTGTCTTCGCTGAGTGGATTCAGCGAGCTCATCGGCAGGGCAGACGGCCCACCCCTCTTCATTTACGGCCCCTTCATCGATCTCATTGCGGTCGCCTTCGGCGGCATCGCGGTCCTGGCGGCGCTCGACCACCAGCGTCGCACCGGCGAAGGTGCTCATATCGACCTTTCTCAGTACGAGGCAGGGCTTCAGTTCGTCACCGCTCCCTTGCTCGAGTACGCGGCCAATGGGAAGGTGGCGCGGCGAAACGGCAATCGAGATCCGGTGGCGATCCCGCATGGCTGCTACCCCTGTCGAGAGGGGTGTTGGTGCGTCATCAGTTGTTGGGACGAGGAGGAGTGGCAGCGGTTCTGTATCGCCGCCGGCCTGCCTGCCTTGTCCAAGGATCCGCGTTTTTCCGAAGTGTCGGAGCGACGGGCACACGAGACGGAGTTGAATGACTTGATCTCCCAATGGACTCGGGAAGAGGATGCCGAGAAGCTGATGCATCGATTGCAGGCGTCCAGGATCCATGCGGCGGCCGTCCGCTCCATGCGGGAGCTCTTCTCCGACCCTCAGGTCGCTTCTCGCCAGGTCTGGCAGAAGCAGAGCCATCCGGAGATGGGGGAACACCACTATCGGATGGGATCTTTTCAGCTGGCCGAGACCCCGGGACGGGTTCGCAAACCGGCTCCTTGTCTCGGTGAGCACAACGAAGAGATCTTTTGCGACTGGCTCGGTCTCGCCCCAGAGCGCTACCGGGAGCTCGAAGGCCAGGGCGTGTTCTCATGACGATGCTCTTGGAATCCTATCGCGTGCTCGACGCCACCGGACCCCTCGGGTTCTTGACCGGGAGGATTCTCGGAGATCTGGGGGCGGAGGTGACTAAGATCGAGCCGCCCGGTGGGGATCCGTCTCGGAAATGGCTCCCGCAGCTCAGCCTCGGCAACCGTCCGGCGGAAGGTCTGTTCTGGCTCGCCTTCAATGTGAACAAACGCGAGATCCAGTTGGACCTCGAGACCGAGGCGGGTCGGGATCGATTCCGCTCTCTGGCGAAGGAAACGGACTTTCTGCTGGAGACGTTTCCACCCGGAAAGCTCGACGCTTGGGGTCTCGGCTACCGGGTCCTGAGCGAAGACAACCCGGGACTCATCCTGGTCTCCATCACTCCTTTCGGACAGGAGGGCCCCTACCGCGATTTCCTGGCCTCCGATCTCGAGATCATGGCGCTCGCGGGAGTGATGTCACTAGCCGGAGACGAAGGCGCGGAGCCCATGAGGGTGACCCTTCCCTCCGCCCCCCTGTGGGCCGGGGTGGAAGCGGCCATGGGCGCCCTCACCGCTCTCGCCTACCGGTCGTCTACCGGTCGGGGCCAGCAGGTGGACGTTTCAGCTCAGGTGGCTGCCATGGCCGCCGTCGCCCACGCTCCGATTTATTGGGATCTGAATCGAGTCAATCCGGAACGGACTGGCATCTATATGACCGGCCGCACCCTCACCGGGGCGCGCATGCGCGTTCTTTGGCCTTGTCAGGACGGCTGGATCAATTTCATCATTTACGGCGGTCCGGCCGGGCGCCACACGAACCGAGAGCTGGTGGTCTGGATGGACGAGAGGGACATGGCACCCGACTGGCTCAAGCAAATGGATTGGAGTACTTTCACCGTCCCGGAACTGACTCAGGAGGAGATAGACCGGCTGGAGGCCCCCATCGGGTCTTTCTTCGCGACGGTCACCAAGCGTGAGTTCTATGAGAGGGTGATGGATCGCGGCATGCTGGGCTATCCGGTCGCCACCGTGAAGGAGATCCATGAAGACCCGCAGCTGGAGGGGAGAAATTTTTGGCAGAATGTTCGCATCCCCGGCTCGGACAGTGACTTGAGATTCCCGGGCGGGTTCACGATCGTCAACGGGAAGCGGCTCCCCATCCGGGTTCCGGAAGGACGTGAATGACGAGTTACCGTGTAGAGGCGGAAAGGAGAAGACGTTCATGAGTACGTTCGCTCATGTGGTGTCTTACCACCCGGGTGAAACTACTTCAGCGCCCTGCTAGTCCTTCCACTCTCGCAGTTCTTGGTAGACGGCTTGTTCGATGGCGCGCCACTCCTCGCGCCGCTCGGAAATCCATTCGTAGGCCAGCTCGCGCACCTGGACCTCAGGCCAGGTTTGATCCTTGACCTCCGTCACTTCCAAGGCGATCATCGCGCTCTCGAAGGGCACGGCTTCCAATCGCGGTTTCGCCAGGCGGGTCCTTCCCTTGACCAGAAAAACTCGATTCCGGGAGCCGATAATCTGGAGAGAGGCCCTTCGCTCCCGCTTCAGATTGGCGAGAGTGGCACTACCCTCGGCACCGAAGCGCACCGTTTCGCGCGACGCCGCGAGGGCCCACACGAAGGCGGTGGTCGGGAAACGATCTTCTCCGACCGTGATCAATAGACCCGCACAGCCGCCTCGCAACGTCTCGAGCTGCGCGTCGGACAGCTCGGTCGTCATCGACGAGCTCATGGCGTCTCCATGTCACGACAGATGCACTACCGAGACTGCCAGTCTGGTCCCCGAACGAGCGAGACCTTCGTCGCTGGTGGATTTGCGCATTCCCGCCAGTGTACCTCCAAAGTGTACACTCACCGCCACGCGCCGGTCATTCTCAGGCCGGCCCGTGGTCCGGCGGGGCTCAGCATCTCGTGGAAGAAGAAGAAGAGGCGCAATCGCGGGCGCGGATAGCGTGTCTACCGAGCAGACCTCCTGAGTGTCCCGGTTCTGCTGGGTTCGGTGGGGGCGTGGGCCTGCTCATTGGACCGCTGGGTTCGCTCTGGCTCAAAGCCGCGCG
>DATDRI010000331.1:0-3943 GCA_035291825.1 Vicinamibacteria bacterium
GCCGTGGTCCGTCTTCTTGTGTTTGGGTGCGGCCGCTGCGGTAGCGGGCACGAGTGCCAGGATGAGTGGCAAGACAACCCCGATCAAGAGGAGCTTCTTGCTCGTGCTCATGGCCAACTCCTTCAGTTCTAGCCGAAGGACTGGTCGTCGGGGGAAAGCCAGCCGGCAACGCGGTAGGTTGGGGAACCTATGTTTTTCGGATGTATTTATTTTACACCCGGTTCCGCCACGCGTCAAGCTGAATTCCGACGCGGCAAATGATCACATGGTGAGGAGATTTCCTGTCTTGATTCTCTTGGTGGCCGGCGCAAAGATGCTTCGGCAGTAGCGAGTGAGGCAAAGCTGACGCGTATAGTGATCTTGGTGGTCATTCTTCTTTTGCTCAGCGACACTGTGGGGTTTTTCCTAGTGGGCTTAAGATGGCCGGCCAGCCGCACGAAGCCTCTGTGGTACGCGTTGCGGTGGGTCTGCACTATCAGCCGGTGTTGCGCATGCCGGCGGCGATCCCGTTGATGGTCAAAAGCAGCGCATCGTGCAGTCGCTCATCTTTCTCGCGCCCGCGCAGGCGTCGGAGAACCTCCACCTGCACTAGGTTGATGGGATCGACGTAGGGATTGCGCACACTGATCGAGCGGCGCAGAACCGGGTTCTGCTCCAGTAGCTCACGATGGTCGGTAGACCGAAGGACCGCCTCGGCCGTTCGGGTCAGGCGGGCTCGTAGCTCCTCGCCTAGGCCCCGCAGCTCCTCGGGAACGAGAGCGCGATCGTACTGGGCGGCGATGCGATCGTCCGCCTTTGCCAACACCATTTCGATGAGATCGAGAGTGGAGCGGAAGAAAGGCCACTCCCGGTACATGGCCCTTAGGTCCTCTTGGCGGCCGGCCTCAATCGCTTGAGCGAGAGCCTCTCCCACTCCCAGCCAGGTCGGCAATAGAAGTCGGGTCTGGGTCCAGGCGAACACCCACGGAATGGCCCTGAGGGATCGGATATCCGCGTCCTTGCGCCGCCGCGCCGGACGACTGCCTATCTTCAACAAGGCTTCGAGCTCCCCGATGGGAGTCGCGGCCCTAAAGTACTCGGGAAATCGCGCCTCTTCGTAGACGACGCTCCGGTACCACTGCCGCGCCGACTCGGAGATCTCGTCCATCAGCCTACGCCACTCTGGCTTCGTGGCAGACACTGGTGCCAGGGTCGCTTCCAGCGTGGCCGTCGTATAGATCTCCAAGGTTCGCAGGGCGATGCCCGGCAGCGCGAACTTGGCCTCGATCATCTCTCCCTGTTCGGTCACCCGCAGCGTGCCATCGACGGAGCCGGGCGGCTGGGACTGTATGGCCAGGACGGTGGGCCCTCCCCCTCTCCCCACCGTGCCCCCTCGCCCGTGAAAGATGGTGAGAGGGACCCCGTGCGTCTTCGCCTGTTGGACGATGGCTTCCTGGGCCTGGTAGAGCTCCCAGGCGGTGGCCAAAGGCCCGCCTTCCTTGGCGGAGTCGGAGTAGCCGATCATGACTTCCTGCCGGCCGTGCAGCTCGAAGATCTGCTCCTGATAGTTGGGGATGAGCAGAAGCGTTCGGATCGTCTCACCGGCGGAGCGCAGATCGGCGACCGTTTCGAACAAGGGGACGACCCGTAGGGGTCTGCGGACACCCGCTATTCTCTGCAGGAGCTCGACGGCAAGGACGTCCGACGGTCCTTGCGTCATGGAGATGACGTAGGCGCCCAGCGAGTCGCGAGGCAGCGTGGCGATCATCCGGAACGTCTCGAAGGTGTCTCGCACTTCCGGCGGGAGCTTCGGGTCTCTCAACAACTCAGGAGGGATCAGAGACCGCCGGTTGGCGATCTCCCGAATGAGGAAAGCTTGTCGTTCGTCTTCCTCCCATTGCGAGTAGGATCCGAGCCCCAGGTCCTTGGTGACCACATCCAGCGCCTGGGTGTGGCGTGCCGCCTCTTGGCGGATGTCGAGCCTCACCAAGGTGAGTCCGAAACAGGCCAGGCGGCGCTCCAGATCCAGAAGACGGCCGGTGGCCAGAAGCGTCAGGTTCGTCGCCTTCAGAGATCGGCGGCACAGCGCCAATACCTCGGCAAGCTCCGACGAGTCTTGGTAGATCTCGTCCTGGTGGGACTCGCGACCTTCCAGCGCGGCCTCGATGTGTCGCCGTGTCGCTTTGAGTTTGCGAAGGGCCTCCTTCAAGAGCACCCGATAGGGCTCCCCCGATTTACCGACCCGGGCGCGAAGCTCAGCGCTACCGGAGCGCATGGAAAGCTCGTCGCGTAGCGCGGCGATCTCCTTCTGGTACAGATTGACCGCCATCCAGCGTGCGAGGAGACAGGCCTGCTTCGTCACCTCGGGAGTGACGCTGGGATTGCCGTCGCGGTCTCCCCCGATCCAGGAACCGAAGCGGATGGGAACCGAAGAGAGGGGAAGGGCCTTGTCGGTCACCTCGACGAGTGCGGCGTCCACTTCTCGCAGGTAGGCGGGGACGGCGTCCCAGAGCGTCTGCTCGAACACCCCCAGTCCCCACCGCACTTCGTCCAGTGGCGTCGGCCGGTGGCGATAGACCTCGTCGGTCATCCAGGCGGCGGTGATCTCGCGCCGCAGATTCTCCAAAACCGCGTTTCGTTCCGGAGTGGTGAGGTCCTGGTGGTCCAACTGCTCCAGACAGCGGTCGATGGCAGAGTGCTTCTTGCGAAGCGTTCGCCGCACCACTTCGGTGGGGTGTGACGTGAGCACCAGCTCCACGGATAGAGAGGCGATCGTCTTCCATAGGAGATCGCGCGTGACACCGGAAGCGACCAGCCGGGGGAAGACATCCCGGCAGGAGCCGGGTTGGGGTTTCGCTTCGGAGTCCTGCTGGTATTGGCGCCGGCGCCGAACGCGATGGTGTTGCTCGGCGATGTTGGCCAAGGTCAGGAAGTGAGCAAAGGCTCGGGCGACCGGCACCGCGTCTTCCATGGGAAGGTGGGAGAGGACGTCGCCGAGCTCCGCCAGATCGGCTTTCTGGGAGGCCCGCAGCTCCTTCGCCAGGGCACGTACCCGTTCCACCGTCTCGAAGAGCGGTTCACCTTCCTGGGACTTCAGGACCTCTCCCAGCAGACTGCCGAGCAGCCGGACGTCGTCGCGCAGCCGCTGGTTGGGGTCGGACATGGGTCGATTATAGGCGTTCGCGTCCCGGGACACCGCTTCCCCGAGAGCCGGACCCATCTCGGGCCGCCGGTTTGATAGTTTTCACGCGCGAAACGTCCTGGCGCCTCCCAACCACGCGCTGCTCAAGGGAAAAGGGTGCGTCGGCCGCCTCCGGTGCGGCGCGGCGAGGCTCTCCTGCGGGAATCGGGGAGCACGCCGCCCGTCACCTGCGTGTCGCGATGGCCTTCGGCATTGCTCTTCTCAGCCTGATAGCCTCCATCGGCTACGCTCTGGGAAAGAAGCGAGGTTCTGATCCCGCCGGTCAGCCAGCCTGAGCAAGATGCGTGTCGAGCAGCGCCGATGCCTGCGGCATCAGCTCCGGTCCGCGGGCATGCTGCCGGTATTGAGCGTGCTTGCGCCGGCGATGGTGACGGTTCCCGACTAGACCGCCTTGAGTTGCGCCGCCTCGGAGGCCGAGGCCTCAGGCCGAAGGCGATCGCGACCGCGCCGTAGAGACGAAAATGCATTGAGGCTGAGTGAACAAGTCCCCTGCCGCTAGGGAGCAGGTTCGCGCCAGGGAAGTCTCTGATTTGCCGGCGTTAGAAGCTGGAGTCGGGGGTGAAACGAGGCTCCCTGTCGGGGAACCGCCACAATGGCGGTGTCTTGGATCTCAAGCGCCCCGCCCTCTAGCGACTCCCAGGCCACCCTTGACGAACTCCTACCTTCTGTGGTCTTTTCCTTCATGGCGGTGTCTCCTTCCGTTGGCCCTTTCAGGCCGTGTTGTTGCGACACGGAAGGTTACCCCGCCTTTACTTTATTTCC